>JALZUU010000410.1 GCA_023300665.1 Saprospiraceae bacterium
GAAAAAAAACGAAACCTGCCTGCGTTCCGCAGGAAGGCAGGCAAAAAATCTGCCGCCTGTCGCATTTTTCGAACTCAGCACTTCTAAGAAAAAATCAAACCAGATAAACTCGCATTGAAAATTGTAGATTTATCATCCATCATATTTAGGATAAAATTATTTATCTTTTTAGCATTTTATTAGCTCATACAGTATCTGATTTAAGATTTTTTCTTAATGCACTGAGTGGAAAAAAGCTCAAGGTCGGAATTCAAACTTCCTCTATAATGGGAACCCTTTCTCTATAGATAGAAAAGTGTAGACAATTTTATGTCACTTTTTGACTAGAACTCTAAGTCAGCCAACACCTGTTCGCTAGCAAACAGGCTATAACTAGCAAAAAAAATCTCTTTATCTCTAAATAAAAAATTACCGAATTATTGTTAAGCATAGATAGAATTTTTCTTTAAGCAATTGTCTGTCTATTAGGTTTTTCTTATTAATTCAGTACACAAACAATTTTAATTTTTATTTCTTTTCCAACCGTTAATCCGCCAGTTCCTTCTCCAACTTTATAGTCCAGTCGTTTTACTTTAAAATTACCGATAAGTTGATTGTTCTTAAAGGTAAAAGGAATCTCAATCGTTTTTTCAACTCCGCGCATGGTCAAGGTACCCGTTGTTTTATACCCTTCATTCGTTTTTTCTATTTGAGTAGCAACAAAACAAATTTCAGGATAATTGGCTACATCAAAAAAATCTTCTTTTTTAAGATGGTCGTCTCTTTTGTTGATGCCTGTGTTGATCGTATTGGCATCTATACACACTTTAAAATTAGCGGACGATAAATCATCTGGCTGGAAATTGATGGCTCCTTTCATTCCGCTAAAACTACCATTTACGGTGTTAAACCCAAAACTCTTTAAAGTAAAGGATACCTTAGAATTATCCCCGTCTATAGTTTGGCTGAAGGAGTTGAAGGATATTAGCAAAAAAACGAAAGGGATGAAATATGTTTTTAGCATGGTTTTACGTTTGTAGTTGATTATGGAAAATTCTATTGAAAACGTTTTTTATTCAAATTAATTTCCATCAATTCTCCGACTAACACTTTCCTATTATTTTCCATGTTGGTCAATTTAATGAATAGGAACAAAAAAAAATCTTTTTTGTTTTGGATTTTCCACCAAAAAAAAATAGGTAGTTGAAGTTGCTTAATATGTATCTCCAATAATTTTAACTTTATTAAAATCCTTCTTAGCTAAATCGTCCTCATGAATAAAGAAATATAATTTACCGGAATCAGCTATCATTAAATCAAGGTTTTTATCTGAATCTATTTGTAATAATAATTTCCACTTTAATGCTTTCTCAATTAGTTCTAAAGATAATTTATTGATCTTGGTCCATTCGTTTATTAATTCTAATTGACAGTATTCATGATGAATTCCATTATATATTCCCAGTAAATGATGATTTGGATTCATTGCACTATCTCCTTCATCAAAAAGCAACTCATCTTCATAAACCGCTTCTTCCATCACAACGTTTGGAATTTCTTCTATACTATTTTCTCTTATAAGTTTTTCGAATTCTAATGAATTTTGAGAAACCAGGCCGTATTCACCAAAAATTTCAACCCCACATTCAGTTAATAAAAGTTTTGTCCCTTTTAGGTTAAAGATTTTCTGAAAAAAAGTTTTTCTTTCCTTCATCAATTCTTCAGGTACATTGACTGATTTAAGATCTTTTATTTCTTCCGAATAAATTACACATCCATCATCCCATTCTTCTCGATCGTAAAAAAAATATAGTATACCTTTTTTTGGTAAGATATTTTCCTCTTCAATATGGGAAATTTCTTCCAAGTTTATCTGTCCAATAAATGTGTAGGGAGTATTACTCTTTTTATTGATTGGCCATTTTATAGATTCTGGCAAATGAGGTACTCCTCCAAATTTAGTTTTTCCAATTTTTATTTCTGCGTTACTAATTGTTTTTAATCGAATGGAATGTCTAATTTCATCTAATAATAATTCATTAAAAGGAGCTTTAAAATGATTAGAAATAACGTCAATAATTTTTTGTCTATTCTTCATTAATTCATCATTGATTATCAGAAGCGTATCTTTTTTTTACGAAATAAATTCTAGGGATTGGATCTACCTCCCTTTTTTTCCGAGAGTAATCATATTGAATACTAATAAAATCTGAAATTTCATTTTTTTTCATAAATTTTTCTTTCACAAATCGAACATCCTATCACCAACCCTCCGGCAAGGGATCAAGTAATTGCTCGATGGGTGATGGAAGGGATGTTGGCAATCTTCGTAGCAAATTGGCATATTCCCGATCCTGAAAACCTTTTGCGGCATTCCAATATAGTCTTGCAGCGCCGCCATTGCTGTGGGGTCGAATTTGCACAATAGGCCATTCCTTCTCACCGAGAATAAATGGTGTCATATAATCTACTGCAAGCTTTATGCTTCGGCCTTCTAGACTGCGGTAAGCAAAGAGATTGTAGTCAAGATGGCGACCAAGACGGGCTACTGTAATCAACGCTCGGGCATTGTAAATACTGTAGTTTAAAGACCGAGTACGAATAAGCTCTTGTGGTTGGCGTCCGTCGATAAAGACTTGGGAAAAAATGCGTGCTGGCATCCCGTCAAGTTGTTTGCGTGCTAGCGCTAAGTTTTCGCCATAGAGCGCGTAAAGAATAAGTTGGGCGTTATACAAAGAGCCATGATTATTTGGTTGCATAGACTCTTCGATAGCAGTGGGGCTTTCTACCATCCAAGTTGCAAATTGGCTAAACCAGCTGCGCAATCCATTTGCATCTTTTTCTGTCCATCCTGGATAAGCTTCTAATAGAATCGCAGAATCGATCACCCACCGCATCCGCCATGCCTCTAGAACTCCTGATGGGCTGTTATAATTATGACCCCGGCGTTTTTGACCGAACTTTACATTAGGATTCATCTTTGTGGCAGGATTAAGAAACCAAGCGCGAAGTTGCTCAGCAGCACTTTCCGCATAGCGCTCATCTCCCGTAAAATACCAAGCAGGTACCAGCGACGTAACTCTTTTAACCATCGCTTCAATCCGCGAGATATCGGATGTTTTACGATCAGGATTTATTTCTCCGTCGCGCCAAATGTAAGGTCCATCTGGATGCTCAGGGTCTGGCCACCAGTAAGGGCTATAGCTATAGTAATCATGTGCATCACCACTCGGCGGTAAGGCGCCCTCATCAACCACATTGGCGACTCGTTGCGTAAGCGCAGCATCAGCATTTTCCACAATTTTTTTTAAGGCTGCAACTAAAGGAGGATTACCAGCCGCGAGTCCTTGTTTTACGCGCGAGAGTTGATCTCCTTGACCAAGTAGCAAGGAAGGTCTGGCATTCGATTCGCTGTCTTGGGCAATAGCAAATCCTGTACCTAGCATGAATAAAAACAACAAAAAAAGGTAGTTGAGATATTGCTTAAGTAGTGTATTCATTATTAAAAATTTTTAAAAATAAGTTTGGATTGCTAACTGAATGGTAATAACTGATTTAGTGCTTATCTTGCCACAACGCTCTGGTAAGAAGTGCTAAATAAATAACTAGAATTACAAGAATGCTTATCGAGAATAAAATATTTTCCATCATTCAAATATAAGAAACCCATTCCAATACTTCATAAAACTAAAGTCCAAAAGTCTTAAACCGCACTAAAAGTAGACAAAGATTCCCTAATACTATCTGCTCATTTTTATTAATTTTAAAAGTTAATTTTTTGGTAATGGTAAATAA
>JALZUU010000411.1 GCA_023300665.1 Saprospiraceae bacterium
CTGCTAAAAAAACAACCGCTAAAAAAGTAACTTCTAGAAAACCTGCTGCAAAAAAAGCAACCGCTAAAAAGGCAACAACCAGAAAAACTGCTGCTAAAAGGCGAGTTACAAAAAGGTAATATTGATTGAATAATAAAAAGGCCCTGAAACTTATTCAGGGCTTTTCTATTTTTTAGATATTAGTTAATAAACTATTAAAAAAATTACTAAAGTGCCTATACAAAAGATTCGAATATTGAATTATTTATGCTGTCTATTCGTTTTTATTACAGCTTGTAAATCAACGCAATCTATTGAAAGAAAATCACAAGACAATCTTACAGAAGTCATTCTCAATAATCCCTTATTCAAAGAAAATTTTTCAGGAATTCATATTGAAAAAGTACATGATAAACAGGTCGTTTATCAGCAATTTTCTGATCATCGTTTTATTCCTGCTTCTAATATAAAAATTCTTACACTCTACGCTGCGATAAAAACATTGAACGGAAAAATTCCGACCTTTCACTATCAATCTCAGCGAGACACCTTATGGCTATGGGGAACGGGAGATCCTATTTTTTTATATGATAAGGTTAAACAAGATTTTTCTTTTTCTACTTTTTTAGACGCTCGAAAAGAGGAAGTAATTCTCTTTAGTCAAGCTAATTTTAAGGATGATCGCTTTGGTTCCGGATGGGCTTGGGATGATTATCTATATTCATTTCAAGTAGAGAAAACACCGTTTCCGATCTATGGAAATCGAGTGACCTTTCAAAACACCACAGGTCTTAGATTAAAAGTACTCCCGACTTATTTTGAGCAAAATTCTATTTTAGATCCAACCCTCAGATATGGCAAGATAATCAGAGCAGAATTAAAGAATCAATTTTCGTTTGCTACGGATTTATCTAATAGAAAATTTAAAACGACTCGTCCCTTCAAATATGAACCAAACCTGATTACTCAGCTACTCACTGACACCTTAAAAAAAACGATACAATTAGATATTGCTCAGCGCCCACGCTCCAAGAATAGTATAACCGTAGAACGAAACCTTTCAGATGAACTCTACCAACGAATGATGCAACAAAGCGATAATTTTATAGCAGAACAACTATTATTGACCGTTGGTGAAAAAATTACCGACACCTTAAATACTCAACAAGCGATTAAAAAATTACAGCGCACCCTCTTTCAGGAGATCAGAGAAGATATTCGATGGGTCGATGGATCGGGTCTTTCTCGCTATAATCTGCTTACACCAAATAGTATCGCTTGGACTTTAAGAAAATTATCTCAAGAAGTTCCTAGATCAGAATTACTTAATTTATTTCCAGCAGGTGGGCAATCTGGCTCGCTAAAAAATTGGTATGGTGGTAAATCAAATCCTTATGTTTTCGCCAAAACTGGATCTATGAGTGGCGTTTATTGTTTAAGTGGTTATTTAGAAACCAAAAAAGGTGAATTACTAATTATCAGTTTTATGCATAATAATTTTCGAGGTAGCTCAAAAAAGTATAAAGAAGCGATGGCTCCAGTGCTGGAATGGCTACATGAAAATTTATAGCTTAAAATTAACAGGAATTAAAAATTTCACATTCACTTTTTCTTCATTATGAATACCTGGAATCCACTTTGGAAAGCTTTTCACTACTCGCTTTGCTTCTTCTCCCATTCCGTTTCCAGAGTCTTTAATCACTTCAACATTTCTAATTTTTCCGGATTTATCTACGATAAAAGAGATCACCGCTCGACCTTCTATTCCAGCTGATTTAGCTGCTGCTGGATATTGAATGTTTTCACTAATATATTTAAACATTTTACCGGAGGCACAAGCGGTTCTTTTTTCTTTTACTTTATCTTCACAACCAGCAAATCGTGGCATGATATCTACTTTGGTGTAGACCGTTTCTTCTACTACCTCAGTGGTGTTTTTAGAATTACTGGTATCAGACTGACAGGAAGCTAAGATAAAAAGTAAGCAGAGTGCAAAGCCGAAAAAAATTTTCATTTTATATGATTTTTTATAGATTAAAGGGGCTATAATTTTCAAAGAAGATCAAATATAATAGAAAGAAGTCAGTCCTCTTGACAAACTTTCCTATTTTTGTTGTAAAATTAAAAAAAATACTATGGATCAATTAGATGCCCTTAATCAGGTTGCAGAATTTCATCGAACTTTTAAACACCCTATCGAACCAACTCCTATTATTCCCTCACCCGCTAGGTGCGCGCTAAGGGTTGAACTGATTTCGGAAGAACTAAAAGAACTTCAACAAGCAATTGCAGAGAACGATATGGTAGAAATTGCAGATGCCCTCTGTGATATTCAATATGTTTTATCAGGAGCAGTTTTAGAATTTGGTTTAGGAAATAAGTTTAGGACGCTATTCGATGAGGTACAACGTTCTAATATGAGTAAGACTTGTGCTTCTCTAGAAGAGGCAGAAGCAACGCGAGCACATTACAAGAAAACAAAAGATGTGGAGAGTTATATTGTAGAGGAAGGAGATAAATTTTTAGTCTATCGTAGCTCGGATAACAAAACACTTAAATCCATCAATTATTCTCCTGCCAATCTAAAATCAATTTTGGACGCTAAATGATCCTGAATAAATAGATTATGACTTTATGAAAAACAAAATCCTTTCTACCCTCTGCCTTTTACTATTTCTTTCAATAGCAAATGGTCAAAATCGTGTACCCAAGATAGGTTTTGCCTTTAGTGGTGGTGGCGCAAAAGGATTGGCCCATGTGGGTATCCTCAAGGTCCTTGAAGAAGAAGGAATCATCCCCGATTATATTGCCGGAACAAGTATGGGGAGCATCGTCGGTGGGTTATATGCCATCGGATATTCTGCTGAACAATTGGAAGCTTTGACCAAAAATATTATCTGGGATGATTATTTTAATGACAATCTCGATCGATCTTATTTAGCCATCGAAGAAAAATCTCAAGCGGATCGTTATCAAGTTCAATTTCCATTTAGCGATGGGCGTATTCAATTACCCACTGGTTTTGTAGGTGGTCAAAAAATTGGCCTCTTACTCAGTCAACTTACGGTACCTGCTCACGGAATTAATAATTTTAATTATTTCCAAATTCCTTTTCGAGCCATTGCCACTGACCTAGAAACAGGTGAAGAAGTGATACTTGATAAAGGTTTTTTACCAGATGCCATTCGTGCTAGCATGTCCATTCCTACTGTTTTTCAACCCGTGGAATTAAACAATCAACTTCTTGCTGACGGAGGGCTCATTCGCAATTTGCCCGTGGAGGAAGTATTTGATATGGGCGCAGATATTGTTATTGCTTTAGATGTTGGTGGTGATTTATACAAAAAAGAGGAATTCTCTTCGATACTCAATGTTTTGGAACAAACTGGAAGTTATCTAGGAGAAATTTCTAATCAAAATCAACGAGCACTCGCTAGTATTGTCATAAGTCCAGATGTAAAAGATTTAAGCGCTTTGTCTTTTAGCAATATTGATTCTTTAATTCAAAAAGGAGCTGATGCTGCTAGAGAAATGCTGCCACAATTAAAATCTCTATTAAAAAATTATAATAAAAGAACACCTCCTCCTCCGAACCCGATAATTACTCAAGTAGTTAATGATACTTTTCTGATTCAAGGAGTAGATTATGATATTGCCACCAAAGAAAGTGCAGAATTATTACGTAGTATTTTTAATTTAAAAACACCAAGTCGAGTCAGTCTTGAAAGATTAAATGAACAATTAAAAACGGTTTATTCTTCTCGTTTTTTTAAAAAAATTGACTACCAACTTTTACCAGCGGATGGAGATAGTTATATTTTATCCATTCGAGCAGTAGAACAAACTGGTAATTTTTTGAAGGCCAGTGCTAATTATGATAGTGATTATGGTGGTGGAATTTTATTAAATGCGACTTTTAGAAATACGTTATTTCGACGATCCAAATTTACGGTCGATTTACGGGTTTCAGAAAAACCATCTATAAACGGAGAATACGTTATCTATACCCCTACTCGTCCCAACGTGGGCATTCGAGTTACAAGTGGATTAAACTTTTTTACTGGACTATTTTTTAACAATAATGAATTATTAAACGAATTTGACTGGCGACATGGAAGAGCGCAGTTGGATTTTTTCACAGGACTTACTGCTCGATTATCCTTGGCTATTGGTTATGGCGTAGAAGGAATTAGTCAAAATCAAAGATTCTTTGATCCTGATTCGGACGAGGTGAAGTTAACTCAACAGTATGCATTCTTTTCGCTTAATCGAGATACTTATAATCGACTACATTTTCCTACTAAAGGTTCTATTATTTCATTATCCGCTCGTGGAATTACGACAGGTAAAATCACCAGAGATAATATTAATTCGATTAGCGAAGATATTGGATTGAGCTTTCGGGCACAATTGGAATTTAATCGTAATTTTCGTTTACACAAAAAAACTACGCTTCGATGGTATAATTCTGCTGGTTATCAACATTATGAAAATGGAGATAATTTGATCAATCTTTTCTTTTTAGGAAGAGCTTTGCCAAATGAACCTCAACATATTTCATTTCAAGGACTCCGATATATGGAGCAACCTGCCGACCGATATGCCATTTCTGGTCTATCATTACAATATGAAATGTTTCATCATAAATTTATAACTGGACATGTGAATTATGGCTACTATCACACGCCAAAATTTGATATTTTTTCTGATACAATGGTAGAGATTCAGGAACAGGAAGACACTTTATTTGGCGTAGGATTAGAAGCAGGTTTGCTGACGGGTATCGGTCCAGCGTCTTTTTCTACTCAATATAATTTATTAGAAAATCGCTTTAATTTTGTACTACACTTAGGATATATTTTTTAAAATAAGTCCATACTACTGGACATTTCTTCCATTTTCTGCCTCCCGGCTCCGGCAATACCGCCGGAGAGTAGCACCAAACCCGCAAATGTCCAGTAGTATGAAATAAGTCCTTAGAATTGACGACGGACGCCAAGTAATAATCCAACATTGATGTACTGTTGTTCGAGTGGATAGGATTCCAAAGTGATCGGTTTAAGTTGGTATCGAAGGTTGGGTTCAATCAATAATTGTAGACCGGGACGAATTTGATAATTCAAACCAATACTTCCATAAATACTAATTCCTAGATCTTTTTCAAAAGCATTAATTCTTTGCGGATTATTAGAAGTAATAAATTCAGGCTCACCGGACTGTGATAATATCTTACCTTTTTGGCGAGCATAAATATTAAAATAAGCGCCTGCATTTATATTGAAATTAAACTTACCTGCATCTATTTCATACCCAAGTAATAAAGGAATATCAAGAGCATGATAACGGTTAAAAGTTCGAACAAACGTCGTTCCTGTTTCTATGGTGGTAATCGTATCCGTCGTTCCTGGTGGGATAAAGTGGACAATTCGCTCGGCTCCTTCTATCTCTAAATTAAAGCGTTCTAGAATCCGATTATAAACGATTCCGGTACGTAAGGCCAAGCCACGACGTGTGACGATAGATAGTCTTACTCCTCCACTTAAACCATAAAGAGTCGCCTCTGTATCATCGCGTTCTTGGCGATAATTTTCGTCTTCCGGTACTTTAGCGCTAAGCTTACGGATCGCATATTCAGGTGATAAAAAAGCATCTACATAATAATCGTATTTGATGCGACCACCAGCAAAGCTATAACAGCCTTTAGGTCCCCAAGAAAAAGGAATTTTAATGGGAGGTGCGTTCATTATCGATGCTAAATTTGAACGATCATCGAGCAATGTTGCAGCACTCGTTTTTAGAAAATCAAGTCGTTGGGCAGTTTCGACTTTTTCAACGGAGGTCTTTTCCGTTGTTGAGGTAATCGGTTGGGGATTATTTAATTTGGTTTCCCGAGTGTGAGAAAAAGTACTTGGAGGTAAATTAGTTTTAGTTGTTGTGTTTTTATTTTCTTTAAAATTTGTTTCTGTCAGAATTTTTGGGGTAGTTTCTACCGTCTTCTGAATAGAAGTATTAGAAGTCGCAGAATTGGAATTCTTGATTGATTTTTTAGCAATAACCGAAGTTTTTTGTGCCTCTAAAACCTTATTTTGGTTAATTTCCGCATCCGCCACTTCTGTTAGCATTTGATTATTATTGACAATTTGATCTGCCTCTTCAAACTTATTCGATGATTGTCCAGAGGTTTCTTTTTTTGAAGAAGACGTGATGGGCGATTCCGTTTCTACGTTGGTGGAAGGTAGGTTGATTCCTTCTTTTTCGGTGTTTAAGAAATAGAAAGCAGCAGAGATCAATAAAATTAAGAGTGAAGCACCCAATCCCCATTTC
>JALZUU010000412.1 GCA_023300665.1 Saprospiraceae bacterium
GCACAATGGTTGCGGCTAAGTCATTGACTGCCAATACTTCACAAATTTTTCGGCACCGTAGCTTTGGCTACGAACCTCAAAATTTACTTCGTCTTGACAATCAAGCACTTACCCTCACCTTTTGTGAACATTCTTAATCAGCTTCATATTTTTACAATAAAGCCGCTCCAAAAACGCCTGCACTATCTCCTAAAGTTGGTCGTAGAATAGGTGTTTCTAGTCGGTGATTAAAAACATGTTGTTCTATTGACTTGATACCTTCGTTGTATAGTAAGTCTATCTTGCTCACTCCGCCTCCAATAATCACTGCATCTGGATCAATCATATTGATGACACTTGCGATACCTTGACCAAAAAATTTGACCAATCGTTGTACGGTTTCCGTAGCCACTTCATCATTTTTTGCTTTATGAAATTCTACGATTTCAGAAAGAGATAAGTCAATGCCTGTTTTATTAAAATAATATCTTTCCAAAGCTGGACCTGAAATAATTCTTTCTGTACATCCAATTTTTCCACAATAACATTCTCCACCAGAAGCATCCATAAAATTATGTCCCCATTCTCCGGCGATGCCTTGCCTTCCATTGAGTATTTTTCCATCAATAACTAAACCGCCACCAACACCTGTTCCCATAATTACTCCAAAGACCACTTTTGCCTCTGGAAGTTGCTCTTTTACAACACCTAACTTCGTTTCTGCGATGGCAAAGCAGTTCGCATCGTTGGCCATAGATACTGGCATAGAGAGTGCTCGTTCTAAATCTCTTTTTAGATATTTACCATTAAGCGCCGTCGTATTACTATTTTTCATTGTTTGGGTAGAGGGTTCCAATGTTCCCGGTGTTCCGATCCCAATCTTTTGAGGTCTAACACCTGTTTCAGCCATCAATACCTCAACCAACTTAACAATTTGGCCAATGATATGTTGATACCCTTTTTCTTTTTCCGTCGCTACTCTTAATCGTTTTAGCACAACTGGATGATTTGGATCTTCCAATACGACTCCTTCGATTTTTGTTCCGCCTAAATCAATACCCCAAATTGGTCCCATAAATTATTAAATTGCAATTGTTGTAAATAAATATTAGTTTTGGATTCCAAATTTATTAAAATGAAATTTTGCATAAATATAATCATTAGCATTCGAATTATTGGAATTAACACCAATCTGTAGGAGCTTTATGATAATTATGTGAAAGCGCTGGCAGATTCAATAACTGCCAGCGCTTTTTTTTGATCTATAAATCATTTTTTATGTACAAGTCTTATGACAGCCTCAACCTACCGGAGATAGACCGGAAAATACTTGAATTCTGGAAATCTGAAAACATCTTCGAACGTAGCATCTCCGAAAAGGATGCCAATAATACCTATGTGTTTTACGAAGGTCCTCCTTCTGCGAATGGAAAGCCTGGTATTCACCACGTGATGGCTAGAACCGTTAAAGATCTTTTCTGTCGTTTTCATACCATGCAAGGACAACGTGTACAACGAAAAGGGGGTTGGGATACGCATGGTCTTCCTATTGAACTTAGCGTTGAAAAAGAATTGGGAATCACCAAAGAAGATATCGGTACCAAGATTTCTGTGGATGATTATAATAAGGCTTGTCGCGAAACGGTCATGCGTTATAAAGATATGTGGGATGATATTACCCGCAAGATGGGATATTGGGTAGACCTAGAAAATCCGTACATCACTTTTGATAATAATTATATTGAATCTGTCTGGTTTTTATTAAAAAGATTATACGATAAGGATTTAATGTATAAAGGATACACGATTCAGCCTTATTCTCCGGCAGCAGGAACTGGATTGAGTACCCACGAATTGAATCAACCGGGTGCTTACCGTGATGTTACGGATACTTCAGCCATTGCACAATTCAAATTAAAAAAAGACGACGCCTCTGATTTCTTATTTTCAGCGGCAGCCAGCGGAGATGTACACATCATCGCTTGGACCACAACTCCTTGGACTTTACCATCGAATACGGCCTTAGCGGTTGGAAATAAAATTGATTATGTACTTGTCAAAACATTTAATCAATACACTCACGAACCAATCAATATCGTTTTGGCGAAAGCCTTAATGGGAAAACAGTTGAGTGGAAAATATCAAGCCCTAGAAGAAGGTAAAAGCTTAGATGATTATCAAAGTGGTGATAAAAAAATTCCTTTTACGGTTTTAAAAGAATTTAAAGGGACGGATCTTGTTGGTATTCGTTACGAGCAATTACTTCCTTATGTATTGCCTTATGAAAATGCAGATCGGGCCTTCCAGGTCATTGCTGGTAATTTTGTTACGACGGAAGATGGTACAGGAATCGTTCATATTGCGCCTACTTTTGGTGCGGATGATGCACAGGTTGGAAAAGAAAATAATATTCCACCGATGTTGGTTTTGGATGAAAATGAAAAGCCAGTTCCACTTGTTGACTTACAAGGAAAATTCAGAAAAGAAGTAGGTGACCTAGCGGGACTTTATGTCAAGAATGAATATTACACCGAAGGTAATGCTCCTGATAAGAGCGTGGATGTTTTGATTTCTATTAAATTAAAAACAGAAAATAAAGCATTCAAAGTAGAAAAATATGTTCACTCCTATCCACATTGTTGGAGAACAGATAAACCTGTTTTATACTATCCATTAGATAGTTGGTTTATCAAAGCTTCTTCGATGAAAGAGCGGATGTTCGAATTAAATAAAACCATTAATTGGAAGCCAGCAGCAACCGGTGAAGGTCGTTTTGGTAAATGGTTAGAAAATCTGAATGATTGGAATTTATCTCGTTCTCGTTTCTGGGGAATTCCTTTACCGATTTGGGTATCGGAAGACAAAGAACAAAAGAAATGTATCGGTTCTATTGAGGAATTAGGCAAAGAAATTGAAAAGGCCAACGCAGCACT
>JALZUU010000413.1 GCA_023300665.1 Saprospiraceae bacterium
AAAACATATACGGTATCAGGTGCATTGATAATCACTCCTAATCCTCTAATGATATTAATCGTATCACTAGAAATACTGCCACAAGCAGGACGGGTCGTCTCCAAGATATAAGACAAGGTATCTTCCATCATCGCATTGTGTGGAATCGTCACATCAGGATTAGGAATATCTGTTGCACTCAATAAACTTGTAGTCGCTGGTGCGATAGCGCGCCAGTTATAGGTATACCCCGTTAATCCTAAGCAAGTAGGATCTCCAAGTGTCGTATTAATGGTGGTTGGCATAATCGCACAAAATAGTTGGTCATCGCCCGCATTTAGTAATTGTGGTTCACCTAACGGAAATTCACTAGGCTGACACAATCCTAAACCAATCGTATCCAATTGAACAATTAGGCCACAAGCTTGACTAGACGTAACTGGTACATCATGCGCATAAGGTAAACTACCTCCACTAAGGATGGGTCCCATTTCTACATGTGCACTAATTTCTGGATCACCAGGACTAACGGTCCCATCATTATCCATATCATAAAAATATCGAATGGTAAAATTACTCGTCGGGAAATCAGAACCAGGATTATTGATCTGTCCTGCGACGGTAACTATTTCTTCATCTCCAGCACTACAAATACTGGTTAAAGAAGACATATCGATATCTAGTAAATTTTGCAGTACTGGCAATGCAGTAGTTGATCCTTCATTACTAGAAGTGATATCATCAATATCACAACTTATTCCTCCACTAGCACAGAACAAAGTAGTCCGATGAATAGTAAAGAGATTTATATCATAATTATTAATAGCACAATCAATAAACGGAGAAGTAACCGATAAGGTAAATCGAATCGTATCATCTTGTAAAACGCCAGCAGGCAAGCACCAGAAAACAGATTGTAAACCTGAATTCATTTCAAAAGTTGGCTCTATATTACTGGTCCAAGTTCCTGGCGTCACAACACTGGTAGAGTTTAAATCATATAAAACACCAGGTGGTAATTGTAGGCTTACTTTATCTGTTGTATCCGTAGGATCAATTGCTCGATTTACAACGATGATTTCTAGTTCGGAACTTTCGCCAGGTATCAATGCTGATTCTGGTGTAAATTCAATATCAAATATTTTATTACCTGTAGGTTCAGCTCCATCAATTTCTAAAGGCAATGTTTCACCTGTTTCAAAGTTAGTGGTATCTCCACAACCTTTGATTCCTTGGAAACTATAAAAAGATAGCGAACCACTTGTGTAATCACAGTCGGTAACAAATTGATACCGGATGATCATTTCATTAGAATCTGGTACTAAAGGATCAAAACCTTTTAAACCATTAATATCTAAAAAAGGATTGATTTGACTGAAGTCTGTAAATTCGTAAACATCTCCTTTTGATTGAGTACCAACAAAAGTTGGGTCAGAATTAACAGGAACAAAAGCAGCACTAGAAGGATAAGCTACCTCAAAACTACCCGGTACAAAGGTCATTCCTTCCGCAGGTAAAATGATTTGAGTATTTACATCGAAAACAGATCCTCGTTGAGTATTTCTTAATAAAATTGCAATTCGACTGGTATCACAAATAGCAGGATCCGTCGTTGGCTGTTCAACAATATTGGCATCCAAGAATGGATCTAATGGGATCACTGACAATGGTAGTTGTAAATCACTACAAGGTGGATAGTCTTCCGGGTTCCAAGCAGGATCCGTGTATGGTGTACAATTCCACCCTGTACGTGCCGTTATATTTGAAGTTCCACAAGTATTTACAATTGCTTTAACTAAGTAAGTATTACAAATCTGATTCAACGGATTCGAACCATTTGATTGAAGTAAACCAGGACTAAAAGCAAAATAATTATCTGAAGCAGCGCCATATTCACTGATCATTAAATTAACTGGAGCCGATGGAATACTGACATCTTGAATAGACACTATTTGAACATCAGTTCCAGCTTGTTCCAAGGCTAGCCAAGAAACACCTGCGTCTGCGGTAAAAGAAGTATTACAATATTGAAATTCCCAAATTGCAGTATCTCCTAATAATTCAAAATTAGGATCAGAAACTGGATTTAGTGAGAATGTTGGTGGATCGGTATAGAAAATATCATTATCCTTAGAGTCTGTGATTGGTAAAACACAAGAACCATCTCCGATTACACTTGCGTAAAAACGATCTTTGAAAAAGATAGTAGGATCGAAATTATATTGATTGTTACCGTTAGCACTTGCGTTTGGTGATTTACAATCAGGCACTACTCTTATTCTAAAATTGAAAGAATAAGATTGTACTAAATTCAGAGAAGGAACAGCAGTTAGTGTATCAAAATAAGCGACATAGACCGTATCTGCAACGGTCTCAAATCCAGGTACAGGGAAAAAATTATTTCCATGTATTGGGTGACCAGGAATCGATACTTCTGCTTCAAAAACACTAAAACCATCGAGTACTTCTCTTTCAAAATCAAAGCGAATAGAATCAATGGCAATCGCTTGTCTAAATTCCATTCCGAAGAAATCAGAAAAACCATTATTAACGGTAACCAATTGATAATTTAAGAAAGTTTCTTCGCAACCTTCAGGCATAGAATTACTACTCGGCACATTGAAAACTGTTTCTGATTTAGCCAGTGTAAAATTATCACCAAAATTATCACAAGCGAATTCTTCTCCATCAATATCAGCATAAGCGTATGCTCTTAATTTTGGTACCTGTAAAAATTGCGTACTAAATGGCCCATCAGGATTGATAGAGAAATTACCGATAAATTCTACGGTATCCATTGCTACCAATGTTAATCCATTATCTGTCAAACATTTGTCTAAATCAAAAGTCAAAATTTGTGTACTATCGACCGTGACTGTTGTCAGGTCTACAGGTGTAACATTACAAATATATTCATTACCTGCATTGGTAATTCTTACTGTACCAAGATCAAATATAAAAGTTTCATCTGTAGACATGCTACCGTCAACATTGTTATAAGAAATAACAACTCCAATACTATCACTAACTGGTGCATCACCAATAACATTCATCAAACGCATTTCTACTTCATCACAAGATAGTCCAACTTTTTTGTTCGCCATCGCAGGATCAAAAGGAATAGAATAGGTATTATCTGTAAATCCAAAGCTCGTTCTATTTATTTCAAAATCAGTGGTTTGTACTCCCATTGGACAAACAAAAGTTCCGGGTGGACAAGGTGGAATAGTAGCGTGTAATTTAGGTCCTTCTAAGTCTCCACACCACCAGATATGTTCACAATCACAAGAAGGGCAGACATAACTAAACGTAGTTGGGAAAACCGTTTGTCCAAGCTCGGCAGTACAATCTCCAGCAAAACCAATTTCTACCACGAATTCTCCTCCAATAAAAGGAGTCGTCGAAGCATCATAGAGTATTGTTAAAGTGTCATTACTCATGGATTCACTAACCATCGGAACGGAAAAGGTACTACCATTTCGAAATAGACTTGAAGCTGATGGAATATGTCGAACACCTGTTGGTACGACTACTGAAACTTTCCAAACTTCATTGCCATCACAATCTTTATCAAAAGAAAAAACACCTCGCGTTTGTGTATGTATAAGTACGAAGGTATCTTCTTCAACAAAAGCATCTGGTGGCGTAAAATTTTCTACGGTACTCCGAGTATTACTGGAGCTAAAATATCTTTCTTCTAAACGAACCAAACGTTCTGCACATTGATTTGAATAATCAATTCTAGTATTAAAACTAACAGAAAATGCATTGGCACAAGAACCATCATCTCCGGGTTCCGTTGCACCAGAACAATCAAATTCATAAAAAGTCACAATTTCAAAAGTATCATTTTGGCCAAGGTCATCAAAGTAACCGTCACCATCTAAATCTTCTAAACCACCTGGTCCGTCAGGATCGGTAGTAAAGGCAGCATTTCCATCTAAAAAATTAAGTACAAGTGGCGCTGGAATATCAACCCCAGCAATTCGAATAGCGGTGATATCATAAGTTCCTAAGGATAAATCAAAATTATCTCCTAGACCTACACCAACTGCAACATCCATCATGGCAGCAAAGCCATTGTCTACTTCTACTCCATCATTGATAAAAGAAACGACACTAACACCAGGCTTACAATAACCTGTAACTTCACTCGGAACACTTCCTGTATTTATAATTCTTACGTTTGCAGCTCCTTCTCCTATTTCGATAAAATCATTAACCGTTACGGCTGTACAAGCTCGTCCATCACATCCCCAAGACATGGTGTGCGCACTTGTTCGATCTTCATCACAATCTAATACACAAATAGACTCAGAGACTGTTACTGTTTCATCTGGGTCTAAAAATACATCTCCATTTCCAGCTCCTACACCACTAGTATTGTTTACAAAAAAGCTTCCGTCAATTACCCCAGTAATCAAGGTATCCCCTTGTGCGGTAAGACTTTTAGTGATTGTTAAAGGCAGTCCGTTGACCATTATTTCAGAAACATAGATTCCTCGTCCCTGTATATTTTCATAAAAAACAGTATCTACAAAACCGTCTAGACCACTATTATTAATAAAGATATCTCTCGTTAAGCAATCTCCTACTCTAGTCGCATTAACGGTTGTATCCACGCTTACAGTAAATTGAGGAACTGCAAATGCATCTCGATATTCAAGATTGAGTTGTGTTTCATTGAGTGATGCCCCTCCGAGTTGGTAATCAAATTCCCAAGCATCGAGTACGACTGCCATATCGTTGGCTGTCAACGTATCAATATATCCACATTTAGCAGCGACTGAGAAACTGACTAAAGCAAAGCTTTGCCCAGTAGCACTCAAATCTGGAATACTAAACACGGGGTTGCTAGGATCACTATTAGGAATCAGCGTTACTCCGGGCGTTGAACCTGCTGCATCAAAACTGACCATCTCTACTCCTTGAAAAAGGTGTGCAGTCGCCTGTATGCTTTGCAAAGCTCCTCCAGGGTTACCATTGAGCGAAACTCTAACGGTCTCCGAATCGGGATCACCACAAATGTTAAGAAAATCAGGTACGGCGGTACCTTCGTATTGCACCCGCAGGTTGTCCTGAGCAGACACGGAATGTGCGCAAAGGAGGAAGATAATGAAAAGCGGGGATAGAATTAGTGTAAAAACCTTATTCATAAAGGTGCTGGGTTACATGATTCTTCTCCGAATTTCCATTCTTATCGTCTTGCAGGTACATTTCCTGGAAATTCGTCGGAAGAGTTAGAATTTTTACAATGCAAAAAACTACATTCTGCCTACAAGACGTATCAAAAACTATTTTAAATAGTTTAATTTTTTAATTTAAAAGGTATTAAGTGAATATCAGTTTTACCTGATCCACTGTGTGTTTAAAGGCTAAAATCGTACCAAATTTAGAGCAGAATATATATATTTTAAAATTATTATGTATTGAGTATCAAAAACAGCTTCTAAAAGCTAACTACTTCTTAGAAAAAGCCTTCCGATAAGCAGATAAACCTCCAGTTAAATTAAAGAGATGGGTTATTTTTTTATGTTTTAAAATTTGTTGAATGGCTCTTTTACTACGTAGGCCGCTTTGGCAATAGATGATGATTTTGCCAGTGTCTGGAATTTCAGCTAAGCGTTTGGTGATGGAAGAAAGTGGCATGAGTTGGCTGCCTGAGATATGATCAATGGAATATTCTGCTGGTTCCCGGACATCGATTAGGTGGTAAGCAGCAAGATTTTCTTGAAGTTCATGGAAGGCGGTGGGACTGAGTTCTTGATAGCCGGATGGGTTTTCCTCTTTTATACCACAGAATATATCGTAATCGATTAATTCTGAAATGTTGGTGGATGCTTGCTTTTTTATTTTTAAGGTACGGGTAGAAAAATCAGCGGCATCAAATAGAAATAATCTTCCTGCTAATGGCGCTCCTACTCCGGTGATGACTTTGATCACTTCGCTGGCTTGCATACTGCCGATTATTCCAGGGAGAACGCCGAGTACGCCTCCGGTTGCACAGTCCGGTACTAAATCCGGTGGGGGTGGTTCAGGAAAAAGGTCGCGGTAATTGGGACCTCGTTCATTGTCTGCATTTAAATAATTAAAAACCGAGACTTGTCCTTCAAAACGAAAAATGGACGCATAAACATTTACTTTATTAAACAATACACAAGCATCATTCACCAAATATCTAGTTGAAAAATTATCGGTTCCATCGGCTACCACATCGTAATCTTGAATGATTTTTTTAGCATTGTGTCGCGTTAAGCGTTCTGGATAAATTTTGACTTGAACGAGCGGATTGATTGCTTTAATTTTTTGTTGAGCGAGTTCAACTTTAGATTGGCCAATATCTTGGGTACCATAAAGAATTTGTCGTTGTAAATTAGTAAGGTCAACTTGGTCATCATCTACGATACCGATGGTTCCGACACCGGCGGCGGCTAAATACATTAGCAAAGGGCTTCCGAGCCCCCCTGCACCTACGACAAGTACACGTGCGGCTTTGAGTTTTTCCTGGGCGGGAATACCAAAATTGGGAATAGCCAAATGTCGGGCGTATCGTTTAATTTCTTCGGGTGTAAGATCCATCATTCACCAAAAATAAAAAAACCTTTTCAAATTAATGAAAAGGCTTCATGAGATTATAATTTGTTGTAGGTTAAATACTCATCAATAAAGATAAGGATCTAACTAAAAATTATTGCCATTTTTCAGGCTTTGTTCAAGGATTAATTACAAATAAGTCAAATAGGAAAGGTAATTACTGTGGTAGGTCTTTCAATTTGATGGTGTAAAATTAGGGTTTGCAACTGAATTATGCAATAAATATTTTAAATTAATTTTAAATATTAAAAAAATAATTTATTATAGTATTGATTATCAGCTATTTATATAAAAAGTTTAACATTAAAACTTTGTTAAAACTTATAATATCATACTAATATTCGAGTTTGAGCACCTTCTTGGATCATTGGCATTTTGTCTGTATTTAGATATTTTAGGAAACGAGCGAGGGCCTTTTTCTTGGGTTTATCGAAGGGATAACTGATATGTTGATTGAAATACGCAGAGAGGTCAAAATTTGAGCTAGGGGTAGGTAAAAGTTGAATTAATTGAGGTATATGGTCTAATCCTACTTGCATAGCGAGATTAAAGCGATCAATAAATTCCGTAGGTAATGGTTTATTGCTGACCCAAGTAGCAAAGACAAAAGGTAGTCCAGTAAACTCCAGCCAAGCCGATCCTAAGTCGTAATAAAATTGATGTTTTTGATCTAATCCGATACATCGATCTCCGATTACTACTGCCGCTTGGGTTCCACCAATCTGATTGATAAAGCCTTCTTTTGCGGGATGGATTCGTGGCTGGTGTTGCCAGAATTCACGAAGTAAAATTTGCGCTAATTGTACGGAGGTTCTAGAATGAAAATCTAGGTATAAATCTGTAATTTCTGAGATCGGTGCATCACTAACAATTGCTACTGTATTAACTGCTCCTTCGGTTCCAATGCAAAAGTCAGAAATAATATGAGGGGTATCCAATTCCGGAATAATAGCTACTGGTACCAGACCAAAATCTACTGATCCTTCTTTTAGTTTTGTGGCGCAAACCGATGGAATCTCTAATTGTATCTCAACTTCCTCTTCCATTTGAGTATTAAAAATACCGTATAAAAAAGGTTTGGTATTCAAATAACTAACCGCCGCTGCCGTATACTTAGGCTTCTGCTTTTCCATCTATATGTTTTGTATCGTTTTCTAAAACTACGTTGAATTCACCATCTTTTAAATGCACTAAAAACAATCCGGTATTACTGTGTTTATATCCTTCCATTTCGCGGAGATGTTGCCCTTTTAGTAAAGTCATTAAGCAGCGTAATGCTCGACCATGACTACAAACTAATATTTTCTTTTCGGGCATTTTTTTTAGTTGATCAAGAAAAGACTGAAGTCGGTCTGCCATTTCGCGAGCGCTCTCCCCTTCTTCTAATCTAGCGTCGAGATTGTCTTGATTCCATTGGCTGATCATCTCTAAGTAGGCAGCTTTCATTTTTGGAGTACTGGATTTACCTTCGTGGATGCCCCAGTTCATTTCGTTGATTTCAGCAAAACGTTTTAATGGAAGGCCGTCTTCTACAAAAGGTAAAATGGTTTCGTGGCTGCGTTTTAGAGCTGAACAAATGATTAGATCGAAATTTTCTTTTTTATAAAAATTATAGAAGTGTTGGGCTTGTTCTTGTCCTAATTCGTTGAGTGAGGAGTCTACGCCGCTTCCTTGCACGATGTGTGCTCGATTGAGGTCTGTTTCTCCGTGTCTGATAAAATAGATTGTTTTATTCATTTTTTTGCTGGTTGGCCAGTGGCTTTTTTAACGTGTTTTTTTCTAATATACTTTTTCTCGCAAAGGACGCAAAGACGCAGAGGCCTTCTTTCGTGTATATCTTTTATTTTTTTTGTCGCGCAAAGGTGCAGAGACCCTTGGGCGTGTATACCTTTAACGTGCTTTTTTTGTAATATACTTTTTTCTCGCAAAGGACGCAAAGGCGCAGAGGCCTTCTTTCGTGTATATCTTTTATTTTTTTTGTCGCGCAAAGGCGCAGAGACCCTTGGGGCGTGTATATCTTTAACGTACTCTTTTTTGTAAAATACTTTTTTCTCGCAAAGGGCACAAAGGCCTTCTTTCGTGTATATCTTTTATTTTTTTTGTCGCGCAAAGGCGCAGAGACCCTTGGGCGTGTATATCTTTAACGTGCTTTTTTTGTAATATACTTTTTTCTCGCAAAGGCCTTCTTTCGTGTATATTTTTATACTTGTTTTTTTAGCTTGGTTATTTTATTTTTTGACTACGGGTAAAGAGATATAGCCTTTGAATTTATCATCGTCTTCGAAAACATGGTTTTGAAAGTCAGTTACTACATTATATAGTGTATCTCTTTCTATGGGATGGCGGCCGACGTTGCGAATTAGTTTGACTAATTGTTCGGTGCTGAGTGCTGGATTTTGTTCTTCTGAACCAGCCATTGTATAAATTTTGGTGGTATCATCTATGGTGCCGTCGATATCGTCTACTCCAAAAGCAAGGGACATTTGTGCGGTGGTACGACCAATCATTGGCCAATAAGCTTTGATGTGATCGAAGTTATCTAAATAGATTCGGCTGATGGCATAGTTTCGTAAATCTTCGATGGTCGTAGATTCTGGAACGTGGGACATTTGATTGCCTTTGTTTCTAAACTTCAACGGAATAAAGGTTTGGAAGCCACCTGTTTTATCTTGTAGTTTTCGGAGTTCTTCGAGGTGGTGAATTCGGTGTTCATATTTTTCGATATGTCCGTAGAGCATGGTTGCGTTGGAGCGCATTCCGAGGTTGTGCCATGCTTCGTGGATAGCGAGCCATTCGTCACCGGAGCATTTACCGCCTGCAATTTCATCTCGAATTTCAGGATGGAAAATTTCTGCACCACCACCGGGCATGGAATCTAGTCCAGCGGCTTTCATTAAGGCCATTCCTTCTTCGTAAGAGACTTTTCCTTTTTTGAAAATATAGTGATATTCTACTGGAGTCAGGGCTTTGACATGTAGGTCTGGGCGATGCGCTTTGATGGCTTTGAAAAGATCTTGATAAAATTTTAGATCATATTGGGGTAAGACCCCTCCAACAATATGGACTTCGGTAACTGGTTCATCATCATATTTCTTGATGAGGTCGAGCATCTCTTCCATCGTATATTCCCAACCTTCGCTACGTTTTTTGATGAGTCTAGAATATGAGCAAAAGGTACAGGTATATAGACAAACGTTGGTTGGTTCGAGGTGAAAATTCCGATTGAAATAGGTTTTATTTCCGTGTTTTTTCTCTCGAATACTATTGGCTAAGGCACCGAGGTACGAGAGACTGCCTCGTTCAAACAGGATGGCGCCTTCTTCGGAAGTAATCCGTTTGCCGGATTCTACTTTTTGAGCAATGGTTTTGAGCTCTGGCTCTAATGCTGGGTCGTTAAGAATGGTTGCTAACGTCATAGTTCTATAACAAATTGGATTACTTTCAGTTTAAATTGAAAGTATATTTTTTTCTAGAGATTTTCTAGTTGTGGCGTAGCCGTAAACCTCTATTATTTAGTATTCTACTCTTTTAAGAAATTAGGATTTACCGAAATACACGTAAGAAGTGCTTTCTATCATAAAAACTATTGATAATGAGACTCCTTTTTGAAAGTGTTTTCTCGCAGAGAACGCAAATTACGCAGAGACTCTTTAATGTGTATTTCTTTAATCGTAATATGCTATTAATATTCTGACTCCCTTTTG
>JALZUU010000414.1 GCA_023300665.1 Saprospiraceae bacterium
TAGGAGCCGTAGAAATGGAAGTCACCGGTGCTCCAGAAGCAGCTGTCTTTTTTCAAGAAGGACTCTTATTATTACATAGTTTTGAGTTTGACGATGCCGCAGAAAAATTTCTAAAAGCACAGGAAGTCGACTCCAATTTTGTGATGGCCTATTGGGGTGAAGCGATGTCCTATAATCATCCACTTTGGAAAGAACGATATACCGAAGATGGAACCGCTGCTTTAAATAAATTAGCACCCACAAAAGAAGAACGACAAAAGCTAGCGCAAACCCCACTCGAACAAGACCTACTATCCGCCGTAGAAATTTTATATAGCGAAGGAGATAAAAAAGAATTGGATATTGCCTATAAAAATCAAATGGAAAAACTCCATCAAAAATATCCAGAACATCATGAAGTAGCCGCTTTTTATGCCTTGTCTTTATTAGGCTCTTCCAAAAGCAGAACTGCCGATGACCATTATGAAAAAGGCGCAAAAATCGTTCAAAGCATCATCAAAGAAAATCCGCAGCATCCAGGTGCCTTGCATTATTTGATTCATTCCTATGATGATCCAGACCATGCTACTTTAGCCTTAGAAGCGGCGAATAGTTATGCAAAAGTAGCGCCCGATGCAGAACATGCTTTGCATATGCCTTCTCATATTTTTGTAGCACTTGGGATGTGGGATGAAGTGATCAATAGCAATATTGCGAGTTATGAAGCCAGTGTCGTACGGATGAAAGAAAAAGAATTAGATAACGATGCTCGTGGCTATCATGCCTTTAAATGGTTGATGTATGGATATCTACAAAAAGGAAATTTTGAAAAAGCCAAAGAGATGGTGTATGAAATGAAAAACCATTGTGCAGAAAAGCCATCCAGCAAGGCGCGCGCACATTATATTATGATGAAGGCCGATTATTTAACCGAGTCCGGTGATTGGATAGATCCGATTGCAGAAGATACGGTCAACTTAGAAAAAATTAATTTACTGACCAAAGGCGTTCAAATTTTTACAGAAGGCATGGCGGGTTATCAAAATAAAAATAAGATGAATTTGACAAATGCCATCAGCGAATTACAACGCATGGAGTCAAAGGCAGCTGGACGTATGGAAATCGGGACACCAGCCATGTGTAGCGGCGTATCGCGGTACGCACAACCACCATCCGTCAATGAAGTACAGAGTATTAAAGTCTTAGCTTACGAATTAAAAGCTTCTTTGGCTTTATTAAATAAAGATCAAGCAACTGCAGAAAAATGGATGAAAAAAGCCACAGAGACAGAGGAAGCAACGACCTATACTTACGGCCCTCCCAATATCGTAAAACCTTCTTTTGAATTATACGGAGAATGGTTGGTAGAACAAAATCGAAAAGAAGAAGCGGCAACTCAATTTGAGAAAGTATTGGAGCGAGCTCCGAAAAGAAGATTGGCGGTTTTGGGAATGGAGCAGGTGCGGTAGGGAGGTTTTATAAAAAAGAAAAATGCTTGACCTAGAAGATAAAAAATGGAAGTTCTTAAAGGGTGGATACCGAACTTGGTATGACGCATCTGTTTTACTAAAAGAACTAGAAGCTCTGCCTGACGAATATCGAGTCAAAGAAATAATGGAGGAGTTTTGGCAAGAATTACATCATCAAGGAGATGTAGATCTAGCCTCTTATTTTTCACTACCTCATCTTATTCGCATTGGCATAAAAAATAAAATAAAAGGATACGACATTCCTGCACTCGTGGCGACAATCGAAATTCAAAGACATTCAAATAATCCCTCCATTCCGCCAGAATATTTAGCAGACTATCAAAGAGAAATTAAAGACATTACCCAATTAATTAATCAAAATCAAGAAAAAGAGTGGAGTAGAGCATATGCAACTTCTGCTACCGCCGCAATCGCTGCCGTAAACGGACAAATAGAATTGGCAAAGATAATCATCGAAATGAACGATACAGATTTAGCTGAAGATTTTAACTTCCTAATGGAGAACTATGATGACATAAAAGATTTTATAGATGGAAAGAATTCCTAAGCATACTTGTCCTGCAATTGACAATCCACCGATTTGCACATCCATTAATCCGCACATCAAACAATCCGCACATCAAAAAATCAAATATCTTCTTGCATCCTACCAATAACCCACTTATATTTGCTTCAATGAAAAATTTAATTACAAATCAATCTTGGTGGTGGCTTCTTACAGAACACAGGTTCGGGTAAGCGCTACATCTTGTTGGTAATTAATCATTTTAATCAAAACAGGCTTGTCGTTCACTCGGCAAGCCTGTTTTGTATTTTATTGATCCTAAAAACAGGCCTTCAAAATAATTTAAATGTCTAAAGTAAAAATTAATACAGTCCACCGGACCATCCTCAGCGATCTGATGACACCCGTGAGTCTCTATCTCAAACTTCGAGACCATTACCAACAGCCCGTTTTGTTGGAAAGTAATAATTTCCGTTCCCGTGAAGAATGTTCCTCTTTTATCGGATTGGAAGCACTAGCGGATTTTAAAGTAAAAAACGGAGAAGCTTTTATACAATATCCAAAT
>JALZUU010000415.1 GCA_023300665.1 Saprospiraceae bacterium
GAAGAAGGATTTTGGGTCACTCCTATGATTGGAAATAAGATTAAAAAACAAAAGAATAATAGGTTGTTATAAGAAGACATAACTAGGGTTTAATACCATAACCCAAAAAGGTGATTAAGATACTATTTCTTTTGTTAAAATATTGGACTAAATATTTTTGATCAGTTGATATTAAAATTTATTATCTAATCAAAAAGCAGCACTCAACTCAAAAGCTCGTAATAAGAATTAACAACAGGCTGCCCCGTATAATTCGGTCCGGCTTGATCATCGGCACCAAAATATTTGAAACTAGAAGAGATGTTTTGTGGACCTTCAATCCTGATCAGTTTTGTTCTTTGATTATATTGAATATTATTTTTTTTAAAAAATTGAAGAAGATTTTTACGAGCATTTTGGACATCCTTGAGAAGGATATTGTCTAGATCTAGATTGCCAATAAATACGCCGTTTTTTTTGAGTGCAGCTGCTGCAGTGGAAATTAGTTTTAGCTTATCACCAAGATAATGTAATCCGTGAATAATGGTAATTAGATCATAAGTTTGAGTAGGTTTCCAATCATTGAGGTTCAGCTGTTTTAAGGTCAGCATTTTATGGGGTTCTTCTTTTGAAAAATAGGAGACCAAATCAATTCCAGTGATGGAGACCTTAGGTGCAATCTTTTTTTCTTTTAAAAAATCAACTACCTGCCAAAGTGCATTTCCAGCACCACAACATAAATCTATCCAATCGATGTTGTTTTGGTCAGCTCTATTTTTAATAAAATCTACTGGATTAAAATTGATTTCTTTTTCGTAACTATTTATACCAAAAGCGACCCGTTCACGGTTCATCGTATTGTTGGCTACCACGGTTGACCATTCTAATTCTTCTTCGTTTAATAGCTTCATTTTGGAATCTTTTTTTAACCAGAAAGCAGTGATTTACCCTATTCTAAAGATACGAAAATTACGGCTGAATTCCCAGTTTGAGAAGAAGAAATGAGGCGAAAATTCTAATCTTTTTCTTTGAATAAAAAATGGTTTTCAATCCATCTGTTGCCCTCAAAACAGCTCAAGAATTTTAAGACTTCCTTCCACAATTTGTCTGTTCGTTCTATTACTTGGGTTATCAGAACGAATAATTTCGGCAAGTTTATTTACTAATCCATTTTCAGATTCTTGGGTGAAAAGTAGATGAATTAGTTTTTGATTTTTTTGACGATTTTCAACAACCTCTAGATAGGTTCGTAATAAATCTAGTTTCCATCGTTCTTCCATTTCGTCGAGCTCTTCCATGACTATCAAAACATGATTTTCTTGAATCCAATCCCAATGAAAGTCCATTATTTGAGCAAAAGAAAAATTCCCTTTTTTGGTATACCAAGGATCATACAAGTTGTGTTTTCTAACGAAGGTTAAATATTCGTCTATTGTATTCATTCCTGTTGGAAAACGATAGGTTTCATAGAAGGTTGGTTCTATTATTTTTGTTACAAATCTGGCTCGTTCATTTTTAGTTTTGCCAATGATCAATAACTGTTTTTTATCTAAAATTTTGAGTGCTTTTGCGATCATTATTGTTAATATAATTTATCCACGAAAACAGTTTAAATCATTTAAAATTTCGCAGCGAAATTGGTTTTTCAATTTTTCTTGAATTTAAATATTTTTGTAAAGATGATTGATTTATATCCAATCCATTCAAATTCAACCTTTCCATACACTTATCAAGATCCCAAACCTTAAAAATTACCTCGTCTTTATGAGGATAAATTAACTTGTACGGATGTCCATGTGGAAATTTTCCAGACATATAAATTTGCTCTCTAACAAGCACATAGTTCTCTTCAGTTCCTATTTTTAAATAAACATTCACTTTATTGACCGGAGAATACTTATCTTGGCCTTCCCATCCGGTAACACTCACCCCTGACTCATTTGCTCCAAAATCATAATTCCACCAAGTTTCTACTATCTCAATTTTATCTAAAAAAACACGCTTAGATTCATCTTCTAAGGTGATCCAATTTCGAATTCTCGTAATGGTAGATCGACTTTGATACATGGCGAAAAATAGTCTTAAAAAAAAGATTAAGAGACTCACAGACCATACCACTACTCCACTATAATTCATCATCCAGATAGCTATTAAACAACCTAAAAACCAGACAAGGTTCCCAACCCACATGTCAAACATTTCGAGACCGACACTTGTATATTTATATGCTCCTTTCATTTCGCGTAATTTATACTTAAGATAAGCGCTTTAACGGAGCTATTCTTAAGAGATCGACGAAGAAAGTGAATATTTCGACTAAAAAAACTAGATAAATGATCTAAGCAGCACTATAATTTTGCCAAGGCAGAAGGTAGTTTCATCGCCCTTCTCCAGGCGGCGAGTTGGCCTAGATGCATAGATTCGTGGGTTAGACATAGGAAGGTTAATAAATCTCCTAAGGTGGGAAAATACGCTTTAAATCGCCAATTAATTGGCTGCTGAAATTGAGGGGTATCAAGTCCCTGAATCAAAGTTTCTACTTTATTATGTTGCATAACTAAAGCTTCTAAAAGTTGGCCTTTAGTAGGATATTTTGAAGGGTCCGGATCTGGTAGTGTTGGATCTCCAGGGCCATTTCTTTTAAAAAGGGTTTCCCAATCGGGATTAAAATCATAGGAACCTCCTAGATATTTAGCGGTCATCGCTGCACCAGAAACCAAATGTCCTAAAGTAAAGGAAGGATGGTTTTCCAGTCCAACATTGGGGGAAAACGTCATCAAATGATCCGGTACATCGGCTACTAGTACCTTAGCATATCGAAGATTGAAATTATAAGCAGGAATGAGTAGGTCTTTCACTTTTAAAACTTACCTTCCAATATTCAGTATTGGCAAGAGACAATTTTCAGTACTACCAACGGTAAGAACAAAAGTTTGATCTGTCAAGGTACCATCTACATAATTTGCTGGTTTCCAATCAGGCATCTTACGAACAGCATCCAGTAGCTGTTGGTTAATTTTAGCAAATTTTTTATCTTGGTATTCACCTCTAAAAACTTCTGCATGGTGAATTTTACCCGCAGTATTGATGGTAAACTTGATGGCCGTCATATCATAGTTTTCAAATAAGTTGCTAGGAATTTTGCTAATGACATTTTTACCCAGATATTCATTTAAAGCCGCTTCTCCTTCTGGAAAAGTAGCTTTGTTTTTTGGATCAATAGAAAAGGAAAAATCAATCATTTTAGGTTCATTAAGAATTAAATTATTCTTAGGCCAATAATTGATTTTGACTTGAATTTCTTTTTCTACATCAGCTTTGGCTAACAAGTTTTTTTGCGCTTGAGTAAAGATATCATTTTGACTGGTGGCTTTGACTAGCTCCCCATCTTGACAAACTTGGATTTCAACAGAGATATATTTACTGACCCAAGATGGTTTGTATTCTAGATCAATTTTATTGTTTTCATTTTTTAAATCAGAAAGAGATTCCAACTCTAATAATTGAGCCTTAGACACCGAGATGTAAGGATAGATTTTTTGAACTTCAAAAGGAGGAGATTGAGCTGCCTCATTCTGTGCGTTGGCAAAGAAAGCACTGAAAAATAGGATAGTAAAGAGGACGATGGTTGTTTTATTTATTGTTTTCATAGGTCTAAGATAAGGTATTTTTGCGAAAGTTGGGTGAGATTAAAAAATAATGCGACACCCGCTGGGGTCGGCTCTTTAACGCCAATTATATTGATTAACATACGGAACCACGTTCTGGTCTTTTCCATTAAAGGAAATTTAGGTGAGTGTGTGACAAAATAGGGAGAGTAGTATATTTTTTTGCTAGTTGGCCTGTTAGCTGGTTGGCTAGTTAGCTTCCCTCAAACGTAAAAACACGTAAGAAGAGCGCCAACAGGCCAACTAGCAAACCAGCTAACCAGCAAATACATCTAATTTGCCACGTACTCAATTTAGGTTAAAAAAAATATCATGCTGGATTGTTCCATTCATAGAAATTGGAAGCGGCTATCAACTTAAATCCTGTGCTTGGATATAGTTGATTACCGATTTCATTAGAAACTCCGGTTTCAAGCATTAGGCCTGCAGCGTTGGTTTCTTTAGCTAATTGCTTAGCACGTTGGATGAGCAGCTTAGAGATACCTCGTCCACGAGATGCTGGCTGTACAAATAGATCGTTTAGCAACCAAAGTTTTCTCATTCGAGTAGAGGAAAAAAGTGGGTATAATTGGACAAACCCAAGAAGTGCACCTGTGTTATTTTCACAAACATAGATTTTTGAATCGTTTTCAATAAGACGTTCAGAGATAAAAGCTTTGGCCGTTTCTGGGTTTGGGTCCTTTTGGTAAAAAGTACGATAGCCTTCGAATAAGTTGGTGAGGGATCTTAGATCGGTGAGAAGGGCGGGACGGATCGTCATGGTTTTTTATTTTGTGGTAGTTAGCTTTTCTATAGATCAGACAAAAGAACATATTCCCATATTAATTGTCTATTTGATGGATCAGGAGGATTATTTATCTAAGTAATTAATATGGCACCATCTCAATTATAGGGCTTTGGAATTTATTAAGCTCTAATCCATAAAAAATAAATAGCAAAATAAGATACCTACTAAAAATCTTTATGGACATTGTTAATTCTTCTACTCGTTTTTTCGAAGAAATTAATCTAATAATCATGATAATTCCAGAAATTATGACCCCAAATAATATAATTAGATTTACATTTGTCAACAAATCTTTATTTCCTTTCCAAGTCATATAATGAACGGTAATTCCAATTACTATACTAGAAAGAAACAACCCAGCCAAAGTTGAAATAATCACATTTAAAATTTTATGCTCCTTTGTTTTAAACAAATACCAACCTCCAAACAAATAAATTACGCCCAAACAAAAAATACTTATTGAAAAGTATTTTCTATCCCCTAAGCTAAAAGCTATTAACCCAATAATTATTGGAAGAAATTCCAATACCAATGGAATCACCCTAAATTTATTATATTCAGTATACTGAATATCTTCATCTAGAATTTCCGTGCTCATTTTATTTATTATTTTTTTGGAAGTTATTTACTCAAGGTTAATTTTGCGTCCTCAACCAATCCAAAATATTTTCTCTACAAATCTGAGCCACCGATTTTCCTTGTTCATTTCCTATTGCTTTCAATAATTCGTATTCTGATCCTTCGACCGAAAAGTTAATCTGATGCTCATTCGGGTTATCAGAATTTAAAGTAATGAACTTACTGATTTTATGCAATAAAAAAGA
>JALZUU010000416.1 GCA_023300665.1 Saprospiraceae bacterium
TCCTAAAAAAAGACGAAGATTAAAGAAATGATCCATAGCCTATTTAAAAAAATACGATTACTCTGCTTATTTGTCATCCTATTGTTAAATACAAATAAGATAGATGCTAATCCAGACTCCTTAAGGCAAGTATGGACAAATATTGCCCAGCCTGACTCCGTACGATTCAAAGCCATTTATGAATATTATAATCTAAAACTATTTGCTCAACCAGATTCTGTTATTTTATTAACTACCTATCATATTGAGTTAGCAGAACAAAAAAAATCTGAAAAAGAACGGGCAATTGCTTTAAATAAAAAGGCAATCGCAAATAATATTAAGGGCGATTCTGAAAGTGCCTTGATAGAGATGAATAAAGTTGTAGACATTTATGCAACCTTAAATGATTCATTAAATTTGATGAAAATTTATAATAATCTTGGGCTTATTTACCGTAATCGAGTTGAATATCAAAAAGCCTTAAAATATTTTTTAAAATGTATCGATTTCTATCAAGTAAATAAAATAGAAAAAATGGAAGCTTCTATTTCATCGAATATAGGACTGATCCATTTAGATATCAATAATTATGATTTGGCATTAGATTATTTTAATAAGTCTCTCCATATTTATAATAAGTTAGAGATAGAAAACACTATAAGAGTGGGAAATATATGGGTAAATATAGGGAAAGTTAATTTTTTGAAAAAGAATTATCATCAAGCTATTGAAAATTTTCTGAAAGCACAAAAAATATATCAACTACTCAATCAGCCATTTTATATCGCCCATTGTTATAGTTTCATGGCTAAAATATATAAAGATTTGAATCAGATTGATACTGCTTTATTTTACATAAAAAAAAGTATTACACTTCACCAAGAAATGGGTGCTGATCTTCTGGCATTGGAGGATCAAATAATATTAGCTAATTTAATTTTTCCAACAGATGTAAACAAGGCAACTAAAATAGGAGAAGAAGTATTAAAAACAGCAGGGAATTATGATGACCATTCTTTAAAAATTGAATTGTATGATTTACTGTATAAATGTTACAAAAAGAAAGGAAATCATCCGCTTACACTTTTTATGCTAGAAAAATACAATGTTTATTCTGATAGTTTGCGCATGGAGCAAGATAAACTTTCTTTCACTAAAAATGCGATTCAAACAGAATATGAACGAGAGATTTCTAAAGAGCAGATTGAGAATAAAAAGAACCAAGCAAAACTAAAGTTAAATCAAACAAAAATAACTTATACGATCCTTTTTATAGGAACCTTGATTTTTCTATGTGTTGTTTTTTATGCTCGATCAAAAAGAAAAATCCTTGATAAAGAGAAAGAAGTATTGGTTGATAAAATTGAACATTTAGAAGAATTAGAAAATACCCGAGATCAATTAATAGAATCTGATAAGATGGCCTCTTTGGGGCAGTTGACTGCTGGTGTGGCGCATGAAATTAATAATCCTGTTAATTTTATTTCTAGTGGTATTATTGGTTTAAAAAAGACTTTGAAGGCATATATCGAAGCTCCTAAAGATGAAGAAAGCGGTGAAATGGTAGAAGGCATGAATGATATGATTAGTGCGATAGAAGAAGGTGCTAGGCGAACCAGTAAAATTGTGCAAAGTCTACAATTGTTTTCGAGAGAAGATACGGAAAATTATATAGAATCCGACCTCATCATTGGATTGGAGTCCACGATTACTTTATTGTCAAATAAGTTAAAGGAAAATATTCTACTAGAAAGAGACTTTGAAAAAGAAGCGATATTAGTTCATTGTTTTCCAGGACAGCTCAACCAAGTGTTTATGAATGTTTTGTTGAATGCGATCCAGGCGGTAGAAGGGGGTGGTACGATTAAAATTGGTGTTAAAGAACAAGCAGAAAATATAATTATTACGATTGCAGATAATGGTCCTGGAATTCCAGAGGATAAAAAGCAAAAAATATTCGAAGCTTTTTATACGACCAAAGGGATACAAGAAGGAACGGGTTTAGGATTGAGCATTAGTTTTGGAATAATTAAAAAACACAAGGGGTCTATAGCTGTGAAAGACAACGATCCTAAGGGGATCAAATTTATTATTAGCTTACCTAAACGAGCGGGAAGTTTGGTTTCCTAAAAAAAGATGAAGATTAAAAAAATGATCCATAGGTTATTTAAAAAAATACGATTACTCTGCTTATTTGTCCTCCTATTATTGAGTGCAAATAAAGTGGATGCTAATGCCGATTCCTTAAGGCAAATATGGACGAATATTGCTCAGCCTGACACCGTACGATTCAACGCCATTCATGAATATTATAATCTAAAATTATTTGGTCAACCGGATTCCGTTATACTATTAACTACCTATCATATTGAATTAGCTGAGCAAAAAAAATCGGAAAGGGAAAAGGCAAAAGCTTTAAATAAAAAGGCAATCGCTTATTATGTTAAGGACGATTCTGAAAAGGCCTTAAAGGAGATGAATAAAGTAGTAGACATTTATGCAAGTTTAAATGATTCTTTAAACTTGATGAAAACATATAATAATCTCGCGCTTATTTATGCTAAGCGAATTGAATATCAAAAAGCCATAGAATTCTATTCAAAAAGCCTTGATTTTTATGAAAAAAATAAAATAGAAGGTGGTGATCAATCTGCTACTTTAATAAACGTAGGACTCATTCATGTAGATCTCAAAAATTACGAATTGGGATTGGACTATTTTAATAAGTCCCTCCATCTTTATGAAAAAGCAAAGATAGAGAATACCATACATGTGGGCAATTTATGGCTAAATATTGGTAGAGTTAATTTTGAAAGAAAACATTATCAGCAAGCTATTGAAAATTGTCAAAAGGCATTGAAAATATATAAATCACTCCAAAAGCAATATTATATCGCATATTGTTATACCTTAAATGCTAAGGTATATCAAGGGTTAAATCAACCGGATTCTTCCTTTTTTTATATAAGAAAAAGTCTTAAACTTCATCGAGAAATTGGGACTAACCTTTTGATACTGAAAGACCAAATAATATTAGCTAATTTAATTTTTCCAACAGATGTAAACAAGGCAACTAAAATAGGAGAAGAAGTATTAAAAACAGCAGAAAATTATAACGACCATTCTTTAAAAATTGAATTGTATGATTTACTGTATAAATGTTACAAAAAGAAAGGGAATCATCCGCTTACACTTTCTATGCTAGAAAAATACAATGTTTATTCTGATAGTTTGCGCATGGAGCAAGATAAACTTTCTTTCACTAAAAATGCGATTCAAATAGAATATGAACGAGAAATTTCTAAAGAGCAGATTGAGAATAAAAAGAACCAAACAACATTAAAGCTAAATCAAACAAAAAGAACTTATACGATCTTTTTTATAGGTGCCTTGATTATTTTATGTGTTGTTTTTTATGCTCGATCAAAAAGAAAAATTCTTAATAAAGAGAAAGAAGTATTGGTTGATAAAATTGAACATTTAGAAGAATTAGAAAATACCCGAGATCAATTAATAGA
>JALZUU010000417.1 GCA_023300665.1 Saprospiraceae bacterium
AAGAGTGCTTATAACTGGAAACCTTATGAACCAAATGAAATATTGAAGGAGGTTCAGGATGAATTACCTGAAACCATTTCACTGGAGGTTTTTAACAAGTTGCCATCTTTGTTGAGCAGAGGTTGTGAGGTTTTGAAAGGAGAAAAGGCCCGGGATGTTTTTTTATCCGGTGCCCTGGGAGTTTTGAGTGGTTGTCTGCCCGGAGTGAAAGGTGTTTATGATGGTCTGTCTTTTTATCCCAATTTATTTGTTTTTGTAATTGCTCCGGCTGGTAGTGGGAAAGGAATTTTGAAGTTTGCTGAAAGTTTAGGACAAGCTTACAATGATGAATTAATAGCAGCTGGTGAGAAAGATCTCAAAGATTATAAAAAAGCGATGATCGTTTTTGACAGAGATTGTGGGATATTTAAAAAAGGAAAAATGGAGGAGCCACCGACGGAACCTGAAGAACCGGTAGATAAGACTTTGTTTATTCCAGCTAATACTAGTGCCGCCAAATTGATTAATCAACTGAAAGAAAACGATGGTTCAGGAATTTTATTTGAGTCAGAAGCGGATAGTTTGGGGAATGCATTGAAACAGGATTGGGGAGGATATTCGGATTTAATGAGAAAGGGATTTCAACATGAAACTATTTCTTATAGCCGACAGTCTAGCAAAAAAAATATAATTATTAAAAAGCCAAAATTGTCGATCGCTATATCCGGAACACCTAATCAGGTAACGGGTTTGATTCCTTCGTCAGAAGACGGATTATTCTCCAGATTTATTTTTTATGTTTTTGAATCTGAGGAGGATTGGAGAGATGTTTCTCCGGAAGGAGGAGCAGAGGATTTTGAACCGCTCTATGAGGGATTATCGAAAGAGGTTTTAGAGATGATTCATTTTTATCAAAAAAATCCAGTTGTGTTTAAGTTGCGTAAACCGCAATGGAGAGTGTTAAATAATTATTTCAGGGATAAGTCTAAAAAAGCGAGCCGGGATTTTGGGAAGGAAGTATTAAGTGTTGTCAGACGAATGGGATTGATTTGTTTCAGGATCGCAATGATTTTATCGGCTATTCGAAAATTTGAAGAGCGGAAACCAGGAGATATTTTACTCTGTGAAGAGGATGATTTTAAAACAGCAATGTTGCTATCAAAGAATTATTTTGAGCATGGATTTTTTGTTTTTGATCGGCTACCAAAATTTATCAATAATAAGTTTCAGATTAAGAATGTCAGGAAACAACTTTTCTATGATAATTTACCACAGCGATTTCAAAGAAAGGAAGCGATTGTTATAAGTAATAAAATTAACGTGCCACAACGCTCCGCAGATCGGTATTTACAGGCGCTGTTGAAAGGAAATTTACTGGGTAAACTGCATGATTCTTATGGAACTTATTATAAAAAGTAGTTTTGGCAAAGTGAGGATGATTTATAGGGGAAACCGGGATTATAACTTTGCCAAATTGCCATTTTTTCTCTCAAAAAATATTCAAAAGTGAATTTATTATCATCATTACAAAGAATCTAAAAGAATGGTTATGAAATCAGTAGGGGTAAATTAAAGAAGGGACGTGGCAAAGTGACAATTTGGCAAAAGTGGTCAGCCGTTGTTTTAAATTTGGAATGAGTTAAGTCAGAAGAAATTCAGATTTACGTGAATTGCCAAGTTGCCACTTTGCCAGTCCCTTTCTCCCTGCAACGATCAAAATTGAAATTTATAAGTGAATTACAATGGATTTGAAAGCAGTAGAGTGAGGTGCTCAATTTTTTTCGAAAAGAAAGTTGGCAGTTTGGCAAAGTTAGTTATCTGTGAAGTGTGTAAACTTTGCCAAAGTCTATAAATTCAGAAGCCATCAAATTGGAAGGTTTGTTATTTTATTATTGAAATGAAGTCTGTAAAATCTATTGTTATGAAAACTAAGAGAAAATTAAAAAAATATTTAAAAATTTTGAGAAAAGAAAAATTAGATATCTGTTACGAAATGGAGTTAGATTATAAGGTGATCAAATGTAAATTATATGATTCTTTAGAATGGGAAATGAGGTTTAGAAGAGCAGTTAAAAAAGTAAAGATCAAAAAGCGATTTAGAAAGGCGTTGGCTAGAAGATTGGGTGTTAAGTATTCAGAGATAAAGAGTTTGTTTCCGGTTAGTTTGAATTCTACTTTGATTGCTAATTATTTAAATCCACATCTTACTTTTTATACGCATGAGGAAATTAGAGCTGTTTGTCAGGAATTGAAATTGGAGTTTGATGATTTTCCTTAAAGTCAGGGCACGTCACAAGAGCTCACTTTGGCGCTAGGTTAAGCTGAGTACTTGTTCCTGTTGGTCGTGCAGCTGCTCTGCGGCTCTTGGTATTCAACTGAGCAGCAGAAGCACTATTAAGTCCTCTTTCTGATTACGTTTGTTTTATTAAAGTTCTATTTTATCTATCTTTTTGATATCTTTATTGATACTTACCTGAGAAAATTTTCCGGGTAGAGAATACAATTAGTTATTTTTTTATTGGACAAAACTGAAAGTGGAGATAGAAAAATTACGGTATATCAGATTTATAAACAAGGAAGAATCAAGTTAATACCAATTAAGAATATGGAAAAAAAATGGGTAATAAAATTGCAAAATCCAAGGTAAGAATTATTTTATCGCTTCATAGGCAAGGCAATATCAATAAGCGACAAACAGCAAAAAGGCTGAACATATCTCGATGTACTCTCAAAAAATATTTATCCGACTTTGATGCGATTAAAATACTCCATCCAAAAATTTATCAAAATGAAGAAGCAATTATTGAGAAGCAATTTACAAATGCGATAAAATCTCAAAGATATCTGCATCTTTTAGAATTATTTCCCGCACTTATGGAGCAAATACAAAGTGAAAATTCAGATGCACAATCAGTATGGAAAAAATACAAAGTTAATTTTCCTGAAGGCTATAGTTATTCACAATTTACCCTTCATTTTTCTAGATGGAGAGACTCTCAGGGCATCAATGGAATTCCGTCTAATAAGTGGAAGATAACATCATTTTCGAATGACGATTTAGAAATATTGAGAAAATGGAGACGGTCTAAAGATAAAAGGAAATGGGAAAGGGCAGTAGTGTTGTTGGAATCCCATAAAATGCAGCCAGTTTCCCAAATAGCCAAAAAGGTGGAAAGGTCTAAAAGAATAGTAAAGAGATGGATTTCGGCTTATAAAAGAGATGGGATCAATGCATTATATGCCCAAAAGAGGAGGGTAAATGAAAGAATCGTTAAAAATGTGGAGAATAAAAAATTGAACTTGATAAAATTAATTCATGAAACTCCGCATCTCCATGGTATAAATAGAGCTTCATGGAGCTTAAAAAGCTTGTCAGAAGCTTACCAGAATGTTTATGGGGAATCTATTTCAATGAGTTCAATTTCTGAATATATTCGATCACTAGGTTACTCTTTTAAAAAGGCAAAAAAAACACTAACTAGCCCTGATCCATTATATCGGGAAAAGCTAAAAAAAATCACTTCTATATTATCCAATCTTAGTAAAGAAGAAAGGTTCTTTTCAATAGACGAATTTGGACCATTTGCCGTTAAACTTCAGGGAGGAAGATCTTTGGCTAAAAAGGGCGAGACTAAAACTTATCCCCAACGGCAGAGAAGTAAGGGCACCATTATTTGTACAGCAGCACTAGAGTTATCAACTAACCAAATTACCCATTTTTACTCTAAGAAGAAGAATACTAAGGAAATGATTAAACTACTTGAAGTTCTTTTGAAAAAATATAATGATGTTGAGCGTATATATTTTTCTTGGGATGCAGCTTCGTGGCATGCTTCAAAAGAATTATATAGGAAAATTGAAGAAGTAAATAGTGATGTATATAGATCAATACATTTTACTCCAATTGTTGAACTTGCGCCATTACCTGCATCTGCTCAATTTCTAAATGTTATTGAATCTGTATTTAGTGGAATGGCGAAAGCAATTATTCATAACAGTGATTATCAATCAGTGAAGGAATGTAAGAGAGCGATTGATTTGTATTTTATTGATAGGAATAAAC
>JALZUU010000418.1 GCA_023300665.1 Saprospiraceae bacterium
TCCAACTTTGCAGATACCCTTTTTACCTAGCTATCAACTAACCGTGATTAACGACTATATGTGTACAGATACAAGTACGGTTCAAGTGGTTTTGGATAAGGAGCAATTGGTTTATATTCCCAATGCTTTTAGCCCAAATTTTGATGGACGAAATGATTATTTTCAACTATCCCCTAATTGTGGAATTAATCAAATTAGAAACCTAGAAATTTATAATCGTTGGGGATCAATGGTTTATAAAAATGACGAAATTGATGCTTTAAATCCACAAGAATTTTGGGATGGAAAAATTGGTGGCGAGAAAGCACCACCGGGTGTTTATATCTGGCAAGTAGAATTGGATTTGGTGGATGGAACGACCTTGCGGTATTTTGGGGATATTAGTTTGGTGCGATAACCCTAATAAGTCCGAACTAATTGCAACCCCATAACTTCCACTTTTGATGGTTGGCTGGCTATTCTAATGGGCACTTCTGTTTTAAATTGGTCAATGATTAAAAATGTTTCTTTAAGTTGAGTTTTTCTGTAAAACTGAATTTTTTTCAGTCTGGAATTATATTTCCAAAACCAATCATTAATAGGATGTAAACCTTCTTCGTCATTATTCCATTCAGTGATCGCTAGGTCCATCTTTTTTTTAAATGTTATTTCAACAGAATGCCCATGACCAAATAATTTTACGATATCAATTGGATTTGAGTGAAAACCTTCTGAATTGTTGTAATCAATATTTTCTGGAATTTGATACAAGAAAAACGTATCCTTTTCGTAAAAAGATGGATTCCTATTATCACCTATCCACCGTGTATTTTTAAACTGTTTTTTGGTGATGGTTTGTCCAAAAATATTATTTACAAAAAATAAGAGTAGAATAATTAATATTGATCTCATGTTTTTATTATTGAAGTAATAAACAGTAATTTCATTGAGTTTTAGTTAGCCTTCAAATGCTGACCCATCTTAACAATCATTTCCTTAGTAAAGTCTAATTTAGCATTTTTATTGTTCATATAATCATCCCAAGTCTGTGGAACTTCATAATCTGGCATTATCCCTCTGCCTTTGATGATCGGATTTACCTCCATTTGAAAATGAACGGAAGGAATACTGATTTTTATTTTGGTATTAGGAAGCTTAATTGTTTCTGAAAAACTACTCACATTTCCTTCATAGGCACCGCCCGTTTCAATTCCGATAAAAGTAGCTCTATTGGTCATTTTAATCATGCTGGCAAATTCTGCTCCTCCAGAAAAAGTATAGCCGCTAATCAGGACGTACAGTTTATGTTCATAAACAAGTTCTGGACTTGGAGGTTTGTAACCTAAATTAGAATAATAGTCACTATAACAAGTAAACTCCCCTCTTTCTGCGATGGAACCTTTTAAGGCCCATTTATCAAAAATGATTCCTTTGCTTTTTTTGTTAATATCATAAACGGCAGGCAGCATGGTTACTTTTTTATATTTTCGAATCCGATCTTTCATCAGATAACTAAAGAGCAAATTTTCATTTCCTTCTTCTCCACCACCATTGGATTGAATATCAATAATTAAATGTTTAATTTTTAGAGAATCAATCTTTTTAAATTGTTCTTGATAAAATTTTGGATAATTATTGCTAGATTTTCTAAAAGTTGGAATAGACAAATACCCAATCGAATCATTGATTTGTTCAAAACCAAACTTGGTATGCGAAAAATTTTTATTCTTAAATTTTGCATTCTTAGCTTTGAGTGCTTTGTACCGAATAGCGGGGACGGTTAGTTTTTGTCTTTCGGAATTATTAGGTCCTATTATTTCCAATTCAAATGCTTTCTTTTTTCCGTAAATCAATCTATAAAGCAAAATAAAATTTACGCCTCCAACCCATTTATACTTAGAGGTTTCATTAAATCCATCGGTAGAAATCAACGGCATCAGTTTTTCCGTAATACTTTCAATTGGTTCACCATCAATCGATAGTAATTTCATACCTTTAGTCAAACCGGGTATATCTTCTCCAAAATTTTGTGCAATAATTAATTCTTTGTCATAGTAACTTACACCAAGCGGAAAAAAAGACTTGGTTATTCCTATTTTTATTTTAGTCCAATTTGGAATATTAACTGAACCATGACCTTCGTTCATTAAGGCATTTAGTTTTCTAATCAAAGCATAAAACTCCAATTTAGTCATGGGAGTTTTCAACTGATTTCTTAAAGATAAAATATCGGCATCGACGGTTTCTTTATCGACATATTGATAAAATCCTTGGTGTTGTAACCTTAACTCACTAACTGCATAATCAAAATCTTGAAGGAGTTTTTTAGTTTTTATCGTTATTTGACCATTAGCATTGGTAAAAAAGAAGATGGAAAGGATGATTAAGATCGTTCTCATTTTTTTGGTTTAAATTTTTCAAAAGATACTCCATCAAATTGATATGCTCCATCGTTGTCTGTACCTAACCAAATCGTGCCTTCATGATCTTGATAGATTGAAATTAAAAGTATTTCGGAGGTTCCGCTTCTAACTGGAAAGTTGATTAGTTTTTCGCCATCATATTTCCAAACGTCGCCACCATAAGTCGTCATCCATAAGGTTCCATCATGATCGCGTAAGCCAGAATTAAAATATGGAAGTTGATCATCTAAAGGTGGTTTTCTTAGGTCAAATCCTGTTGTTTTTTGGTAAGTGATGGTTTCGTCATTTTTATTAATTTTAAATTTACTAATAAAATTGCTTAACCAGAAATAACCATTCTTATCTTCTAAAATAGAACGAACCCCTGGTACTCGTCCATCTGGAAGTGTAGAAAGCTCTTTTTCAGGAAACCATAAAAAGTCTTTACCATCATAGCGATACGCACCTGCCACAATGGTTCCTATCCACAAATTTCCTGCTTGATCTTTGTCTATCCCATAAACCGAATAAGGGCTACTATTCATTCCTTGAAATCCCAAACCTTGTACCTTCGTTTCAAAAGCTTTATCTAAATCTTTTCTTGGTAATTTTAATTCATAAAGTCCCGTTCCATCGTACCGATAAA
>JALZUU010000419.1 GCA_023300665.1 Saprospiraceae bacterium
AAACATGAAAATACCCATGGTCGATCTACGCGGCCAATATGACAAAATAAAGACGGAAATTGATATAGCGATTCAAGAGTGTATTGACTCTACTCGTTTTGTCGGTGGCCCGGTGGTTGAGCGATTTGCGGAAAATTTGGGTAAGTACCTTGATTGTAAATACGTGATACCTTGTGCTAATGGAACAGATGCATTGCAAATTGCTTTGATGGCAGCAGGTTTAAAGCCAGGCGATGAAGTGATCGTTCCTTCTTTTACCTATGTAGCAACGGCAGAAGTAATTGCCTTGTTGGGATTAGTGCCAGTAATGACCGATGTAGATCCAGATCATTTTAATGTAACCAAAGATATTCTTCGACAAGCTATTTCTGTTAATACGAAAGCGATTGTTCCTGTCCATCTTTTTGGGCAAACAGCTCCAATGGAGGAAATTATGGAACTTGCGGCAGAGTATGGACTAACCGTTATAGAGGACAATGCACAATCTTTGGGGTCGGATTATACATTTAGTGATGATAGAAAACAAAAGGCAGGAACGATTGGCCATATCGGAACAACTTCCTTTTTTCCTGCAAAAAATTTAGGTGCTTATGGAGACGGTGGTGCATTATTTACAAATGATGATGAGTTGTTTAAAAAAATAAAAATGATTGCGAATCATGGTCAATCGAAATTATATCATCATGAAGTAGTCGGTGTTAATTCTCGGTTAGATGCCATGCAGGCTGCCGTGTTGGATGTTAAATTGAAATACTATGCGGATTATATAAAAGCACGACAAGCGGTAGCAGCTTATTATGACCAACAATTTGCTGAGATAGTAGAGGTTGTCATTCCACACCATTATAAAAAGTCTACTCATATTTTCCATCAGTATACTTTAAAAATTACCAACGGAAAACGGGATGAATTAAGAGAATTTTTAAAATCCAAAGGCATCGCATCTGCCATTTATTATCCGATACCACTTAATGAGCAAAATGCTTTTCGAGGGATAGGTCGATTGGTTGGTGAGATGAGTGTAACCAAAGAACTCTGTGACCAAGTTTTATCCTTACCCATTCATACCGAAATGGATAACACGACTTTAACATATATCACTGATCAGGTGAAATCATTCTTTTAAAAATGAAAAAAAATTTTGCCCTCATTGGTGCTGCAGGTTATATTGCCCCCCGACATCTGGCGGCTATTCAGTCCGTAGGTGGGGAGTTAGTTGCTGCGATGGATCCAAATGATTCTGTAGGTATTTTGGATAGTTATTTTCCCAATACAGCCTTCTTTACAGAATTCGAACGCTTCGATCGACATTTAGAGAAGCTAAAAAGAAGAGGAAACAAGATTGATTATATCATTGTCTGTTCACCCAATTATTTGCATGATGCACATTGTCGATTTGGGTTACGTTATGGAGCAGATGTGATCTGTGAAAAACCCATCACTTTAAATCCATGGAATCTAGATGGATTGTTAGAAATAGAAAAAGAAACAAAAAGAAAAGTATATAACATATTACAACTTCGGCTACACGAAGATATTCTAGCCTTAAAAAAACGAGTAGATGCACTTCCTGCCAATACCATACATGAAATAGATCTTACCTATATTACTTCTCGTGGAAACTGGTACTACACCAGCTGGAAGAGTGATTTAGAAAAATCGGGTGGGGTGGCTACCAATATCGGCATTCACTTTTTCGATATGTTGGGATGGATATTTGGAAAGTGTAATGAAAACAAAGTTTATCAACATCGACATGATCGGGCAGCAGGTTTGTTGGTATTTGATCGAGCAAAAGTCAACTGGTTTTTGAGTATCAATTATGATACATTGCCAGAATCAATCAAAGAAAAAAGACAGAGAACCTATCGTTGTATCACCGTAGATGGGATGGAATTAGAATTTAGCAATGGATTTACTGAATTGCATAATCGTAGTTATGAAGCTATTTTAAATGGTAATGGATTTGAGTTAGAAACAACTCGTCCTGCGCTGGAATTGGCCAATCAGATTCGGAATGCAGATCTAGTCTCACCACCTTCAGGTGCACATGCCTTTCTACAAAAGCCACTTACGCCACATCCTTTCAATCGGCGTTGGAAAGTATAATTTATTTTCCTTTCGATGTTTGTCTAGCTGTCTCACGCAAAAAAGGAAAAGTAGATACAGTAGTACAACTAGATTTGGTGGTTGAAATATTAACACCAAGAAATTCTAACACCAAAATGCACGCTAAATACTCAGCCTATGAAGAATCTGGTGTTAAAGAATATTGGTTGATTGATCATAACGAATGAAGCGGGAATTCTTTATAGCTTAGACAAAAAAAGAAAATACATCGCTTCTCCCTTCTAAACTAGTGGTCAGTAAATACAATCAAAGATTATCAAAAGGGTTTAAATTTGATTTAGAAAATATTTTTCTAGTATGGTGGCCAATAAAAAATACGGCCATATCCCTCTAAATTTCAAGTAAACCTTTTTCGTCCTGTAAAAATAGTGTAATTTTGTATTGAGAAAATAATCTATTTTATCCCAAGTTATCCCCCTTTACCAACTCATATTCTTGTTAAATTATTCGTTTTACATAAAAAACGATAGATTAATATTTGCAATTGTAAATACTTTGAGTAGTTTTGCTACTCAATAATGAACAACATACAATTATAATGATCGAGACGCTTATTTCTTCTAAAACGCGGATTAAGTTATTACTTAAGTTCTTTTTGAACCGTAACACGACTGCCTACTTACGTGGGTTGGAAGGAGAATTTAGTGAGTCAAGCAATGCTATTCGTCTGGAACTCAATAAGTTAGAAAAAGCAGGCATGTTAAATTCCTTTTCTGAAGGAAATAAAAAAATGTTTAAAGCCAATCAGCAACATCCGTTGTTTGATGAAATTCACAATATTATATTAAAGTACGTTGGTTTGGACCAAGTGGTTGAAAATGTGGTAGAACGTTTAGGAGATGTTCAGCAGGTATTTTTGGCAGGTGATTTTTCACGAGGATTGAATAGTCAAATTATTGATCTGATCTTTGTGGGTAATGTAGATCAAGCCTACTTGGTGAATTTGATTGCCAAAACGGAAGATTTAGTCAAGCGTAAAATACGCTATTTGGTTTATAGGCAGGAAGAATTAGAAAACTTGGATTGGGGACAATTTCAATCAGCTCCCTTATTACTTTGGAGTAAAGAAGCTATATAGATGAGTGCAACGTTAACAAATAAAAAGAGCCTAACTCCTGAAAATCACCTACACGCTATTAAGGCACGTTGGTTTGCGGTGCGTACTGGATTTCGTAAAGAAAAAATTGTACATAAAAGACTGACTAGCAAAGGCATAATAAGTTATTTGCCATTGTATAAAGTAATTCGTCGTTATGAACGAAAAGTAAAGCATCTAGAATTACCTTTAATCAATTCTTATTTGTTTGTCAAAATTACTAAAGCAGATTATGTAAGAGTGTTAGAAACAGAACAAGTCCATACTTTTGTACATTTTAATCGAAATTTAATTGCTATTCCTGAGGTAGAAATTGACACGATTCGTCGAGTATTAGGAGAAGACACAGAAATTTCAGTAATAGAAGAAGGATATCAAAAAGGTGATTTCGTAGAAGTTATTGGTGGTCGATTGACTGGACTAAGTGGAGAATTGATTGCAGGTGAAGGAAAAAAGCGTTTGATTATTCGATTAGAAAATATAGGTGTAGGATTAGAAGTAGAAGTGGATGCTAAGTATTTACGGAAGCAAAATAAATGAATGATGTTATGATAATGGTATAAACCATAATTATAGTATAATTTTTTTTATAAACGTCTTTGACGTTATAATGTCATATATTTTTAAACATACCCGCTATTTAGACTGTAAATCCATGCGACTTACTGACGGCGAAGCCTTATTAAAATTTCAAATTATAAATGATTAGATCAGTTTTTTTTACATTTTCTCTAATACTATTATGCCAATCAATTGGTGCAGCTCAAGAATTAGATAATATTCCTATAGATCAGGCTACTATTGACCGTGAACTTGAACGTCGTGGTTTAACTGAAGCAGAAGTAAGATTGAAATTTGAGGAAAAGGGAATTGATTTAGATAACGTAACAGCAGATCAGCTTCCAGAATTAGAGGTAACGCTCGATCAGATTATGAAAGAAATTGAAGATGAAAGGAAGGCACTGAAAAACGTTGCTCAAGAAGCTGAAGGCGAGAAAATCATAGAAGATCAGGCTGCAACTATCGCCAAAGATGCTGGTACTGAAATTCAAGAAGCCGTTGAAGATGGTGCTACGGTGGAAGAAGCTATTGCGGAAGAATTAGTAGATCAGGCGCAGGAAGAATTACCACCCACAAATATTTACGGTCAGCAAATTTTTCGAAATAAAACATTGAAGGTATTTAGCAAATCGGATGATGTTGCTCCATCTCCTTCCTATATTTTAGGACCAGGGGATAAAGTAAATATCTCGATTTGGGGAATTTCCCAAGAAGATGCAACTTACGAAATTAATCAGTCTGGTTTTATCAAACCGACAGGTATGTCTCGGATTACCTTAAAAGGTATTCCTTATGAAAAAGCAAAATCATTATTACAAAGTCGATTTTCAGAATTCTATCGTTTTCGCCCTGAAGAATTTGCGGTAACGATCTCCTATGCACGTACTATCAATGTTAACATCTATGGTGAAGTTTTTAACCAAGGAAGTTTTACCATCCCTGCGACGAATACTGCATTTAATGCATTAGTCGCTGCCGGAGGACCGACGAATATTGGTAGTGTTAGAAATATAAAGCTTATTCGTAATAATGGTGGAACTTCAAAAATGGATGTCTACGAGTTTATGAATAATCCGAGTGTTTCAGAAGATTTTCAGTTGTCTAATAATGATGTAATCTTTGTTTCTGTGGTAGAAAAAATAGTAGAAATAAAAGGAGCTGTTCGTCGCCCGCTAAAATATGAGTTACTAGCCACAGAGCAATTAAAAAACTTGCTCGATTATGCTGGTGGATTAAAAGAAAACGCTTATAAGACGACGATTCAAGTCAAGCGATTTGAAAATGACAAAGAAAAAATTATTGATGTTAAACTAGGTGAGTTAATGGGAGGAAGTAGTGATTTTACCTTGTTAAATGGAGATATTGTTACCATTCCTGTAATTCCTACCTCATATCAAAACTTTGCTAGTGCTGAAGGTGCGGTAGAGCTTCCTGGTCAATTTGAGATCACTAAAGGGATGCGTGTAAGTGATTTGTTACGTAAAGCTGTAATGGCTCGTGATGCACGAACTGATTTAGCATATCTAATCCGTGTGCGAGAAGATGGAACAGCTAGTTATGAGCGAGTCAATATTGCAGAAGTCTTAGCGAATTCTGCTGCTCCTAGCAACTATGTTCTAACTGACCGAGATCGGTTAAATATCTTATCGCAGAAATCATTTGTTGACGATAACTTAATTGTAACCAGTGGAAAAGTAAGAAACCCACGAGAAATAAAATACGATCCAGCGCAGAGTATTCGAGTAGCAGATGCAATCGTATTGAGTGGTGGATTAAAACCTGATGCGACAGATTTCGCTTACATTCGCCGACAAGTATTCAGCGACCAAAGGGAAACGGAGTACGTCCGAGTGAATTTAGTAAATGCACTATCAGATGCGGCCTCAGGAGATAATCTTGAATTAAAGGCAAACGATAAATTAATTATTTATTCTAAGCTTGATTTTCTAGAAAAATCTGTAGTGTCTGTTTCTGGAGCAGTTCGTAGTCCTGGCGAATTTACATATGACGCTTCTCTTACTCTAACTGATCTATTGACACTTGCCGGCGGTCTAAAAATGCAAGCTGCAACAAATCGAATTGATGTATTTCGAGTGCAAATATTTGAGAATGAACCTACCAAAACCGTAGTTGCTACTCTGGAAGTGGATGGTAATAATTTTCAAGTGGATGGTAGTAATTTCGCGTTACAACCCTTTGACCAAATAGCAGTACGATCGGTGGCGGATTTTGAGTTGCAGCAGTTGGTGACGCTAAGAGGAGAGGTGAAATTTCCGGGTGTGTATGCATTGTTGGATGATAATGAAAAGTTAGCGAGTGTGATTAAGCGAGCGGGTGGATTAACGAGAGAAGCATTTGTGGAAGGAGCTATTTTGACCAGAAATATAGAACAAAGAGGTTACGTTGTTTTTCAGTTGGAGGAGGCAATGAAGAATAGTGCTTCTAATTCGAATATTCTCATGAAGCGGGGGGATGTTTTGGAGATTCCGAAGCAGAAGGATTTGGTGAGGATTGATTTGGTGAATACACTGGCATCAGAACTCTACGATACCACTATTGTTCGGGAAAAAATGATCAATGTACCTTATGTTAAAGGAAAGTCAGCCAAGTACTATATTGATGAGTATGCAGCAGGAATTGGAGAGAATGGAAAGCGGAGATATGTGACCGTTCGGCATCCTAGTGGAGAAATACAGCGGACGAAGAATTTTTTATTTTTTAAGAAATATCCGAGAGTGGAGAAGGGGTCAGTAGTGAAGATTGGTCGAAAAGAGGAGAAGCCAGAAAAGTCAAGAAGAGAGCGAGGAGATACGGATTGGGGGAAGGTGGTAGCGAATAGTATTGCACAGGTAACTGCAGTGTTGAGTTTGGTATTGTTAACCCAAAATTTAGATTAAGATGGATGAATTTTCGAAAAAAGATATGGAGGATGAACTTACATTAAAACAGGTAATTGAATTAGGCAGAGACTATTTTTATGAATTGCTGCGTAGTTGGAAAATTATAATATTGATTGTTGTACCATTTGTTTTGTATTTTTTAATCTCTGCAATTGTAAAACCAGTTACTTTTAATGCTTCTCTTACTTTCATGGTAAATGAGGATGAGGGAGGAGGAGGAGGAATGAGTCAGATTTTTAATACATTTGGATTGCCGGGAATTGCTAGTGGAAAAAATAATTTAGATAAGATCTTAGAATTAGCCCGTTCTCGGCGAATTATTCAAAATGTAATCTTTAATAAGATATCTATTGATAATAATGAAGATTATATTGCTAATCATATTATCAATATTTATGATTTTCATAAAAAATGGAAAAATGATACAACAGGTCTAAAGAACTACCTTTTTGTAAAGGATAGTTTTCCATTATTTACTCGTACTGATAATGCCGCGCTAAAGCGAGTTTACCACACAGTGATAGGATCTAAAGGTGTAAAAGGCTTACTAACTACTTCTTATTCTGATGAAACTGGGATCATGGAATTTATAATGGATACGGAAAATGAAAAACTTTCAATTGAGTTTTCTAAGATTTTATATGATCGTGTTCTTGAATTTTACGTCAAAAAGACTATTGAAAAACAACAACAGACTTACGATATTATGAGGTTGAAAATGGATACTATTCTCCAAGAAATGTCTAGTGGGGAATATCAGTTAGCCAATTTTAGAGATCGTAATCTTGGATTATGGTCAGATATGGATAAACTAAAAGGGGCTCAGTTAAAAAGAGACGTACAGGTGCTTAATGAACGCTATGTTGTTTTATTAAAGAATTTAGAAATCGCTGACTTTACCTTAAAAAATAAGGTGCCATTCGTACAGCTTATTGACGAACCAATTGCGCCGATTCAACCAGAAGTTGAATCAAAAATTATTGCCATTTTGATTGGAGGTTTTGTAGGAGGTTTTGTAGCTATTGGGTTTGTTATTATTAGAAAAATATTTAGAGACGCCTTATCTTAATTATGAGAGATTATAAATTTGAAATAGAAATTGTTAAAGAAAAGATGGAGGGTTATTTGACCGCTGGTAAAAAAATATTTATCACCTCTTCTTTTCAAACGCATAGTATCCCTATGCTGCACATTTTTTCTGTACTCGCTCCCAAAATCCCTGTCTATTTTTTGAATACTGGATTTCATTTTCCTGAGACTTATTCTTTTAAAAAACAGATTGAAGATTTACTACATATAAAGGTGGTTTCACTAGAATCACAGATATCCAAAATAAATCAACGGACTTCCACCGGTAAATTCTACTATGCCTTCAATCCAGATTATTGTTGCCATTTAAATAAAATCTTACCGCTGGAACCGATTTTAGCTGCTCACGATATATGGATCACCGGAGTGCGAGGTGACCAAAATGCTAATCGTAAAAGTATGGGAATGGAAGCATCAGGTGCCTTTGATACTTTGCGCTTTCATCCTATGATTAACTGGACTGCGAAAATGATCCACCAGTATCGAAAGGATTTTAATTTGCCAGAGCATCCATTAGAAAAAGAAGGTTACCTCAGTGTAGGATGTGAACCTTGTACTGAAAAGTATCTAGATGGTTCGCGAGATGGACGTTGGGGAGGAATGAAAAAAAATGAATGTGGACTTCACATAGAATTAATTAAGAAATGAATATATTAATTACGGGAGGTTGTGGATATATTGGTTATAGTCTTGTAAAGAAAATTATAACTAATAATTCTTCGGATAGTATCTTTTTATACGATAATTTGTCGAGTAGAAATATGAATTTCTTTATTGGAGATGAGTTGCCAAACCAAGAAAGATTGACACTTATATTGGGAGATATTTTAGATAATTTCTCTTTGAAAAATACATTACAAGAGAATAATATTGAAGTAGTTATTCATCTGGCAGCAAAAGCATCGACTCCTTTTGCTGATCATGATGCTCATTCTTTTGATCAAGTTAATAATTGGGGAACAGCTTGTTTAGTTGATGCAATCGAAAGTACTCCATCTGTTAAAAAAGTGATTTATTTGAGTAGTATCTCTGTCTATGGCCACTCTCAAGGTGAAATTGTAACAGAACAAACTATTCCTGGACCGAAAACTTTTTATGGTATTTCTAAGTTGAGAGGTGAAAAACACATTCAAAGATTGTCAAAAAATCATGATACTTACGTTATTCGTGCTGGGAATGTTTTTGGATATAATCCATGTATCCGAATTCAGTCGGTTTTTAATAAATTAGTTTTTGAAGCTCATTTTAAGAAAAGGATTGAACTTCATGGTTCCGGATTACAAAATAGAGCATTTGTACATGTATTATCATTAGCAAACGTTTTGTCTGAATTAGCCTTAGGAAATGCTACTTTTCCACGTTTGTTTAATAAGTATGATTGTAATCTTTCAATATTAAATATTGTCGAACATATTTTAGACGTATATCCAGAAACAGAAAGAATTTTTATCGATCAGCATCTAGAGATGAGAAATGTAAAAGCAGGTTCAAAAAACATTGCCAATCCGATAATAACTAAAGAACAACTAATAAATTATATTCAAGAGATATCAAATAATTTTACCTTTTCATCTAAAAAAACATCATATGAAGAATCTTTGGGAAAATAAAAAAGTGCTGATCACAGGTGTGTGTGGAACAGTAGGGGCCGAGTTGTTAAAACAATTGCTCGATATGGATGTAGAATCCATTGTTGGGATTGATAGTAACGAAAGCGAATTGTTTTTTGCGACTCAACCTTTTCAAAATAATGATAAAATAAACTTTTATTTATGTGATATTACCAATAAATCTGAAATGAGGAGGTTGCTTAAAAATGTAGATATTGTATTGCATGCTGCTGCTCGTAAACATGTGATTCTTTGTGAAAAGTCTCCTTCTGAAGCAGTCCGTACAAATATTGTTGGAACACAAACATTAATTGATGTTGCTTTAGAAATGGAAGTCGAAAGAGTTTTATTTACTTCTTCTGATAAAGCAGTAAATCCAACGAATGTAATGGGTACCTCTAAGTTAATGGGAGAACGCTTAATGACCGCTGCGAATGCTTCAAAAAAGGGGCAGTATCCTATTTTCGCTTCTACGCGTTTTGGAAACGTATTAGGTTCTAATGGGTCGGTTATTCCTTTATTCAAAAAACAAATATTGAATGGTGGACCAGTGACTTTAACAGATGAAAAGATGAGTCGTTTTGTAATGACTATTGAAGAAGCAGCTAAGATGGTTTTACAATCTGTCTTTTTAGCTCATGGGGGAGAAGTATTTGTTACAAAGATGCCGATTATTCAAATTAAAGATTTGGCAACTTCTATGATTGATATCATAAAAGAGAAAGAAGATATTCTTACAGGTATCGATATTACAATAATTGGAGCGAAAGCTGGAGAAAAAATGTACGAGGAATTAATCAGTGACGAAGAAATTCGACGTACAGTAGAGATAGAAAATTTCTTTGCGGTACTACCGGCATTTAAGTCTGTTTACAAGGATATTGAATATACCTTCAATGGAATGAAGCAAACTAAAGTTAATAAAATGTATCGTTCTGATTTGGAGCCCTCAATGAATGGGCAAGAGTTAAAGGACTACCTAATAGAAGAAGAATTGTTGTATAGGAAGGATCAGGTTAAAGTGTAGAAGCTAACTAATTTTATAATACTATTATCTTGACGTACCTGAGTTTTGAAATTTTAATAATGTCAAATGAGCTGGAGTTGCTCTGGTGATGAGATTGTAATCATTCTTTTCAAAACTCTAACCTTGTCAAATAATTTATACCTTCAAAAAAAATATCAATGTCAAATTTAACAAATTTATTTTACCGAATTCAATTTAAATTACTTAGGCTTTTTCCATTCTCAATCAATTCTTTGGTGCGAATAAAATCAGGTCCCCTAAAAGGATACAAATTTTGTGTAGGTGCCGGGAATGATTTTCTTTTTGGTACTTACGAAGAGGATGCCTTAAAGACCTTTTTGAGTAAAATAAAAGAGAACGATGTAATCTATGACTTGGGAGCAAATGCTGGCTATCATTCTTTGGCTATGGCAAATAAGACCAAGAATTCGATTTATGCTTTTGAACCTTTTCCGCTAAATATTTTTCGTTTGAAAAAACATCTTGAAGCTAACAAGGTTAACAATGTCATTGTCAAGGAAATGGCTGTTTCAGATAAATTGGGAGTTATTGAATTTTCGAATGTACCAAAATTGGGAGGAAATACCTACATCACTGAATCGAAAAACTTCAAAGATACTTCAAACATACTGAAAGTAAACACCACGAGTATTGATGAGCTAGTATTTGGTGACAACAAAATTAATCCTCCACAAATTATGAAAATTGATGTGGAAGGGGCAGAATTTGATGTGCTAAAAGGAGCAGAGAAAACAATAAAGGAATATAAACCTATCCTCTTATTGGCTACTCACGATATGCATCTACCCGGAGTGAAAGATAAATGCCTCGATTTCTTAAAGCGTCTTGAATATAAAGTTGAAAAGACCGATGAAGTCAAAGGGGCTCATCACGATATTGAAGACTTTATCGCTTATCCCAATTAGATTAAAATCATTTAGTATATATTAATAATACTTGTTACCGAAATTATTTAGAATTATTTCATTCTCTCGGTCTGGTATAACTTGACTATCATTCTATTATCAAAATCAATCTTTAATTATGCGAATTATTATACTTGGAGCAGATGGCTACTTAGGTTGGCCAACCTCTATGGATTTGGCAGCTAAAGGCCATGAAGTACTAGCTATCGATAACTATTCTCGTCGAACGATTGCTATGCAAACCTCTTCGGAGGCTTTAATCCCAACTCCAAACCTAGAAGATCGGGTAAAATTGTTTCGGTCCCTAACTGGAAAAGAAATTAAAGTTTCTATTGGTGATTTAAAAGACTATCATTTTTTAGAAAATCACATTAAAGAATTTCAGCCTGATGCAGTGGTTCATTATGCAGAACAACCGTCAGCTCCTTATTCTTTGAAAGGATATGAAGAAGCACATTATACACTGAAAAACAACCTAGAGGTAACTCACAACTTAATTTGGGCTATTTTAAAAAATAAACCAAAATGTCACATCGTAAAATTAGGAACGATGGGAGAATATGGTTGTCCAAATATTGATATAGAAGAAGGTTGGTTAGAAATCGAACACAAGGGACGAAAAGATAAATTTTTATTCCCACGAGCTGCTGGTAGTTTGTATCACACAACAAAAGTATTAGATACGGATTTACTTTGGTTTTATGTGCGAACGTATGATCTAAAAGTCACAGATTTGATGCAAGGTCCTGTTTATGGTTTATCAACTAAGGAATCTGATTTAGATGATCGTTTATTACCTAACTTCCATTATGATGATATTTTTGGAACAGTGGTGAATCGATTTTTAGTTCAAGGAGTAGCAGGAGTACCACTAACAGTATATGGAAAAGGAGGCCAAGTACGAGGTTATCTTAACCTAAAAGATACTTTACAATGTGTAGAACTGGCAATCAATAATCCAGCTGGAGAGCGAGAATTGAAAATTTATAATCAGTTAACAGAGACTTTTTCAGTCAATGAACTAGCTGCAAAGGTTCAAGAAGCAGGTAAGTTAGTAGGTGTAAATGTTGAAGTAAAATCAATTCCTAACCCAAGAAGAGAACCAGAAGATCATTACTACAATCCAACATGTACTGGCTTGATAGATCTTGGTTTAGAACCAAACTTTATGACTCCAGAAGTCTTAGCGGATATGATGAAGATCGCATTGAAATATAAAGATAATATTGATGATAGTAAGATTTTTCCACGTGTAAAATGGAGTAAATAATGAATTGGTTAATAACAGGAGGGTGTGGGTTTATTGGTAAAAATTTACTTAGACACCTTTTATCAAAAGATGAAAATCTTAAAATTAGGATAGTAGACAATTTTTCAGTAGGTCAGATTTCAGACCTTACTTATGCAACGTCAAATGTTGATGTTGCCGGTGTTGCTACTGCTCTTGATTGGGAAAAAAATGTTCAAATTATAGAAGGAGATATCACTGATTCTCCTTTGATGGAATTAGTAACAAAAGGAGCTGATGTAGTAGTTCATTTGGCTGCGAATACAGGGGTTGGACCTTCTGTAGAAAATCCAAGAATGGATTGTGTAACAAATGTTTTAGGAACTTTTAATGTTTTGGAAGGATGTCGTGCCAATGGAGTAAAGCGATTTGTTTTTGCATCGAGTGGTGCTCCAATAGGAGAATGTACTCCTCCTATTCATGAAGAATTAGCGTGTCATCCGGTGTCCCCTTACGGAGCTAGTAAAATGGCCGGTGAAGGATATTGTTCATCTTATTTCCGTACATTTGGTTTAGGAACAGTTGCCTTAAGATTCGGAAATGTTTATGGTCCTGGATCTACTCATAAAAGTAGTGTTGTAGCCAAATTTATTCGACAGGGATTAAACGGAGAAACCTTAGAAATTTATGGAGATGGAACTCAAACAAGAGATTTTATTTTTACGGAAGATTTAGTGAGTGCTATATGGAATGCGGCCACTATCAAAGGAATAGGTGGTGAAGTTTTTCAAATTGCGACTAATAAAGAAACGACTGTTCTTGAAGTAACTGAAAAATTAGTAGACGTATTAAAGCGACATGGCGTTCCTAATGTTAAATTAATACATGGTAATAAGAGATTAGGAGATGTGATGCGTAATTTTTCTGATACTACTAAAGCAGAGAAAATATTGAAATGGACTTACCAGTATGATTTGGATAAAGGATTGAATGAAACAGTTAACTGGTTTTTAAAAAAAATACGATAGTTGGGAATCGAAGAGCAAATTATTGTAAGTATTTACTTTATAGATATAATACTGATTACTTATCTATTTGTTAATGAGAAAAAGTGGTCTCTCTTATCCTTTTTTCTTTTTCTTGGAACTGCTATCATGTTTGCTTCTAATGTGCCTATCATTTTTTATGAACACTACATTGGAGATGATGATATTTACTTTACTTTGCCCTATTTAAGCATTTTTAAAGGGACGATAATCAATTTAGTATTTCTTATTTTTTGGCAACTTGGATTTTTACTTGGAATAAAAATGAAAATTACTGAAAGTAATAAATTTGTCTCTGAACGAGATATCAAATTTGGCTTATTTTTCCTTTTTGTCTCTGCTCTTTTTTATATAAGGCATTATAGCCAATCCTATTCTTATGCGTACTCTAATGATCTGTATGAGGGAGGAGCATCTGTAGAGGCTAGCACCTTTGGAATATTTGGTTCATTCAAAAACTTGTTTGTACCTATTATTGGAGGGTTACTACTGGTATTCTATCAAAGAAAAGTTAAAGGTAGACTTCCCAATCAAACTCTTAGCAAATGGATAGTCTATGCTTTGTGGTTTGCCTTATTTTTTACAGTCTATATTGGATTGACGAAAGATTTGCAAAGAGGGGATATTATCAAGCCCTTTGTATTAGTAGCACTTATCTTAATAGTAAAAGGGATAAGTGCAAAAAAAATACTACTGAGTTTGGGCTTTCTAGCAGTATTGATCTTGTTTATAAGCCCATTTATTGATATACTTCGGATTCGTGGTTGGTACGATAAAGAGGTTAGCATTTCGACGGTAACTGATATGCTAGAAAATGAAAAAGCATTAAAGTATGTTCAGTTATCTCAAGATAATTTTTTCTCAGCGAAAAGTTTTTTAGTGCAAATTGCCAGAAAAAATGTACTTCCCAAATATTCAGGTGCATTAGCTCAATATGCAAATAGAGAAGGTTATGCTTATTTTTTGACTTACCCTACTATCGTAGTTGATATTATTCCCAAAGCGATTTATGGTACTAAACCATATGCTTTGTCTTCTGATGGCACACGTTCGTCTACTGCTATGGGTATTTCAGCTACAGAAAGTGGTAACGATGATTCTGTTTTTTGGGAGACAGGAGGAGGAACGCTATATTGGCAGTTTTGGTGGTTTGGTGTTATTATAGGTGGGGCATTCGTAGGATTTTTATGGGCTATTACCTTAAAGTACGCCTTGTATGGGAATAGTTTTCTTTTTTTAATAATGATCTTAGGTACCGTACATTGGGGGTTAACTATTATTGCTGGTTTAGATAATTTTTTTCTTACCATCGTCAGAGCTGTCAAACCAATTGCAATATTTTTTATCATAAAGCTGATTTGGACAGCAGTATTTCTAAAAAAAAGACAATATGTTAGGTAAATACGTCGTCATATTGTTTCGTTTAGCAAACAAAAGCTACAGACTAAAAATTCCCTTTCTTCCAAAACTTCTTCAACTTTTCATTTTTTTAATCTCTTCTTGTGAGATTAGTTATAAAGCGACGATTGGTAGAAATTTAAGACTCCCTCATCCTACTGGTATTGTGATAGCAGGAGGAGCTATAATAGGAGAAAATGTTACAATCAATCAGCATGTTACCATTGGGGGAAACTGGGGAAAAAAAATAGATGGAAGAGCATTTCCAATAATTGGTTCCTGTATATGGATCATGCCAGGTTCTTTAGTTGTTGGGCCAATTATTATTAATGATAATGTCATTGTTGGTGCACAATCCTTGGTTACTAAAAGTGTTGCAACTAATTCTTTAGTTGCAGGTTCCCCTTCTAGGCTCATCAGAAATCTAAATGAAGACGATATAAAAAAAATAAATTACATAAATTAGATTTTAGAAAAGGAAGTGCTAGGAAACTCTCTACAAAAACTCATACAAGAGAAATTGGTACAAAAAACCTCTAAGGTATTTATTGTACGAATATTAGGTACAGCACTAGGCTTCCTTGGACATGTAGTCCTCGCAAGATTTTTGGGCGTTGAAGAATATGGTACTTACACTTTGGTTTTCTCTTGGCTAATGGTGATCTCATTATTCTCAAGACTTGGTTTTGATAATATGGTTATTCGCTTTATTACCAAATATGAAGTAAATAAAGAATTTGGAAAACTAAAAGGACTACTAAAATACTCTAAAAAGGTTATTCTTCAAATCAATATTGTAATTGCAATATTGCTTTCCGCAGGCATATATTTATTTGGAGAACACTATTCCCAAAGCCTCAAAAATACCTTTATTTTAGGCTTTATTTTTTGCCTCCCAATGATTTCAATTGCTTACTTAAAGCAAAGTAATCTTAGTGGATTAAAACTAGTTGGTATTTCTAATATTCCGGTATTGATCATTCGACATCTTGTTCTGATGTTGATGGTCGTGATTTCTTACTTCAGTATCGGAAAGATAAATGCGCCAATTGTTATGGTACTTAATGCCATTGCTTTTTTTGTTGCTGTCGTATCTGCTAGTCATTGGATAAGAAAAAATCTTCCATACGTCAATAATAGTATAGAACCAGAGGTCAAAAAAAAATACTGGATACAAGAATCCCTTCCCTTCCTTGTTTACTCTGGTGCCAACAATATTAGCACAAGAATTGATATTTTACTGCTAGGTTTTTTTGCTTCGTTTGAAGAAATAGGAGTATATTCAGCTGTGACTAGATTAACTCCATTGTTATCTTTCGTTTTAGGCGTAATTGCAACAACAGTAAAGCCATATATTTCAGATTTTTTTACAAAAAACAACTTAGACCGCTTGAGAACAGTTGTTTTTTATTCTGTTTTTTCCTCAACAATTTCTTCTTGTTTTATCTTCATCTTCTTCATGTTTTTTGGCAAGTCATTACTAACTTTTTTTGGCGAAGAATATGTTAGTGGATACAATTATCTGATTTTAATTATTATTGGTCATATGGTTGGAGTACTTACAGGCTTATCTGGCCCTCTGTTAGCCATGACTAATCATCAGCGTTTACTCTCAAAAATCGAAATATTTTTCCTCATACTTAATATATTGTTGTCAATTATTGTTGCTACGAAATTTGGAATTATAGGAATCATTATATCAGGTACCTTTACTTATATTTTAAAAAATATCGTTAATAGTTATTACTGTATTGTCTCAACAACTGTCAATCCTACGATTTTTAACAGGGAAGGCTTTAAAAAAATCCAATCTTTATTAACCCCTAAAAATAAGGAAAAGTAAAATTATGGAGAATAATAATATCCTAAGAAATTTCATTTTTTTTAGTTTTATTTTAATATTACTATCTTGTAAAACAAGTAAAAATACTGGTAATCAGGAGACTGAAAACGATTCCTTTAGTTATGAATTGCCTGATTGGATTGATGGAAATCGAGTACAAATGCACACCCGTTTTTTGGGGAAATACCTAGAAGATCCAAGATTTTATAAACTCAGTAAAGTCATGAAAAATAAGGGGGTTAATGTTATTACTCGCCATTTTAAAACAGGAGGTGAACAAGCTTACTGGCAAAGTAGTGTTGGCTTAAAGAGTCCAAGACTTAAGGATGTAAACCCTCTAATAGCGAACGATATCATTAAAAGTGCCCATATTGAAGATACTTATGTCATTGGTTATTATTTTCATGTAGCAGATAAGTGGGCTCAAAAAAGACACCCACAATGGGTTTGTCGCCAGAGCAATGGCGCTCCAGCTAAAGTTAATCAAGGTGCTCTTTTATGCCTCAATTCGCCACACTTAGATTTTCTCATTACTAGATTAGAAGAGCTAGTCAGAATGGGAATAGATGGTATTTACTTTGATTATTTACACTTTCCAAACGATGGATGTTGGTGTGGATTTTGTCAAGAAAAATTTATTAAAGAAGAACGATTAGCTGTTCCTAAAAACAGAAAGGATAAAAATTGGCCTAAATACAAAGAAGCCGCAAATCGGTTTTTTACAGAAAATATAAAAACTATAAGAAGTGCCATCCACAGTCTTAATGAAGAGGCCGTTTTGATCGTTAGTGCTAATACATGGCCTAGTTTAATAAATTATCATTTATCGGAAAACCTGTTTCAACATGTAGATCTTTTGAAAACAGAATATGGCTTGTCTTATAGAGCACTTAAAAAATTTAAACTTGAGTTTAGCGTTCCCTTGTCGCAGTTACCTTTACAAAAGGATATTCAAATTTCTAAAGGACTAATTATTAGTCGTGATGCAACCAATGGTCGTCCGCCACATATCTGGTGTGCAGGTTTCCTAGATGAAACGAATGCATTATACGCGACAGCTAGTATTCTGACCCATGGAGGGATTGCGAATATGGATATGGAAGAAGGTAAAATACCAGACAAAATGCTAGATTCTTCATTTGATTTAGGAACAGTCTTAAACCCATACATGAAAAAAACTACACCTTTCAAATGGGTAGGTATTTATTTTCCTGAAAAATTAAAGAACAAGTATTTAGATAATCCCAAGATGGCTTGGGATAAAATCATACTGCCAACAGATGGCGTTTTTGAAGCGCTTATGAGAGCTAGAGTTCCGGTTGGTTTTATTACAGATTCTCAAATGGAGGCTGGTAAATTTGATGATTATAGCTACGTCTTTATCGTTGAAGAAAAAAATATTTCTCCTCAGGGAAAACGTCACTTAAAAAAGTATGAAAACAATGGAGGAAAGATTATTTCCAACCAAGAAACATGGAATTGGTCAACAGATAAATCTAAAAAAATTGCTTTTCAAGACCTTTTAACAAAATACCCAGCGTTAATTGAAAATGCTCCAATTCAACTTTTTTCTAATAGTCATAAAGTACAAATGGGAGCTTTTAAAAAGAAAAATAAAAATCAAATTATTGTCAATTGCCTAAACGATTTCGATTGGGTAGAACGTTTTAATTATTTAAAGATTAACAAATTAAACTTGAGAGAGAAAGTAAAGCGAACTTCTATCCCTCCTCTGGCAAGAGATAATCAACTCGTTTTAAGAAATTTTAGTGGAACGCCCAAACAAATTATTGATGCAATGACAGGTAATAAGCTAGCGTTTACCGTGGAAAATGAGACGATTAGAATAAAATTAGATGATTTCCAGTTGATGTCTTCAGTTGTAATATCCTTCTGACGACTAATCTAATATTATTTATACTAGTATTACTGCGTCAAGAAGGTAAAACCCATCTTTTATTTGATGCTGCCCATTTTGTATTATCCCCGTTTTTATGCTGTGTTTGGTGTTTTAAGCGAATATTTATTAAATCTCCTGCTGGCAGAGAGAGGGTAAATCTATTATAAAAATATGTCTAAACAAAAAAAAGTAATCACCTTTCTAAATCGATTTGACTTTTATCCTAATTTGGTTGCAGTACTAGAAAACTATGCGCTGATGTTGGAAGAAAATTACGAGTTAAAACTGATTACAGGTGATAAAGATGAAATTCCTCAAAGTATTTCCAAGTATTATCAGGTTTTCCAATATTCTGAGAAAAAAAAATCAGCAGGTCAATGGAGATACATGTATAATGCACTTAAAGACTTTTTTGAGAATGAACACACTGATATTCTAACCAATACAACTTCTCCTTTATTTTCAGGATATATGATTACGCTTTTTGGAAAAAAAAAGAGCGTAAAAACTATTCTTCGTTTGACTGGAGATCTATTTGCCGAAAAAGATTTAGAAACAAAATGGAGGAAAAGATTTTATAAACAATTTATCTACGAGCCAATGCATCTTCGGGTATTTAAAGCAGCAGATGAGTTGATACCTATTGGGCAAAAGCTAGAGGCGGATCTTCTTGCACGAGGAATACAGCCTACAAAGATGAAGACGATGTGCCAGCCTTTTAAAGCCAGTTCTTTTCCACCGATTAGCCTGGAAGAAAAATTACTGATAAAAGAAAAACTCGGCATTCTACCTAATAAAAAGACCATTCTTTTTGCAGGACGATTGGTTATGATAAAAGGAATTGACGTTTTGCATGAAATTATTGATAAGGTAAGCGCACAAAGTGACCAATTTCAGTTTTGTATCACAGGAACGGGCCCTTTATTTGATTCTTTTGATAAATACCCCCTTGACCTGGTCGCCATGCAAGGCTACATTGAGCATGATGATTTACATCAATACTATCAATGTGCAGATTTATTTTTGTATCCAACAAAAAAAGATGCTATGCCAACAGTTTTGCTAGAGGCATTGTCGGCAAGGCTACCAATTGCAGCTACTAAAGTTGGAGAAATACCTATGTTGACTAATCAATTTTTTAGTTCTTCTGATGAATTTACCGAATATATTTTAGAAGGAAATTATCAATTAGATCCAATTCCAGATTGGTTTGCTTGGGATTTTCAAAAGAAAAAATACAATCAAATATTTAATGATTTATTAAACAGCTAGGACTTTATTTGATTTGTCATTAATATAAGCTTTCAAATTGTGATATTAAATTAAAGAGAACAATACTAATTGATCGATTATCTCTAAAGAAACAAGAACTACTAAACAAAATATGGCTAAGAACGAAACAAGATCCAAAATTGCAATTAGCACCTCCGCTCTAAAACGATTAGCATTATGGCACTTATTTTCTACAAAGCTAGATTTGGTTTTGTTAACTGAGTTTCCTAAGTCTGGTGGTACCTGGCTTTCTAAATTAATTGCTAGCTATTTGAAGATTCCTTTTCCAGAAAATGAATCTGCAAAATTTGAAAAAGCTTTATTACATGGACATCATGTATATCACCCTAATTTTCATAACTTGATTTGTTTGAATAGAGATGGTCGTGATATTTTAGTGTCCTATTATTACCATATGTTTTCTGGAATGAAAGAAATTAAATCCTCGGTAGTAAATGATTTTAGAAAGAATCTTAATTTCAAAGATTACCAGGATACCAAAGTCAATCTTCCAAAATATATTGAATATATGTTTACTCAATACAATAAAGGAAAATTCAGATTTAGTTGGAGCGAATTCGTACAATCCTTTTATGGGAAAGAAGACGTAATTCATGTTAAATACGAAGATCTTTTGGCTGATGCTCCTCAAACACTCAACAATATTTTAGTTCAATTAAATGAAGAACAAGTAGACATAGCAAAAGTAAAGAGCATAGTCAACCGTTTTTCATTTAAAAATCAAACAAACCGCAAGCCAGGAGAGGAAGATACAAAAAGCTTTTTGCGAAAAGGTATCGCTGGCGATTGGAAGAATCATTTTTCTCCCAAAGCTTGTCAGGTATTTGATCATTACGCAGGCAAAGAACTGATTCACCTTGGATATGAAAAAGACCACAACTGGTATTAGATTATGATAGTAGGTATTGATGCATCAAATGCACATAGTGGAGGAATCATTAATTACCTCCAAGAGTTATTGAAAGTTGCTGAACCAGCAAAACACGGGATAGAGAAAGTGATCATGTGGGCACCAAAAAAAGTAGCTGATAAATTACCCGACCAACCTTGGTTAGAAAAACGATACCATCCTTTTTTAGATAAAGGGTTAATTTATCGTCAGCTTTGGCAAAAATTTTACCTTACTAAATCAGTCAAAGAGGAATGTGATCTGTTGTATAGCCCAGGAGGAATTTATCTAAAATCTTTTCGTCCATACATTGTTTGCTGTATGAATATGTTGCCTTTCGAAAAGGAAGAAAAATCCCGCTACGAAAAATGGTCTTGGTGGCGAATAAAAATAGAGCGAATCCTGAAGGAATACCTACAGTCATTTAAAAAAGCCAACGGCGTAATTTTTCTTTCTAATTATGCACATGATTATTTTTTAAAATATTTTTTCCAACCTGAATCAACTGATATTATCTCATTCGGAGCTAGGTCACTTTATTTTTTTGATAAAAAAGAACAACTCCCCATTGAGTCATATACGAAAGAAAATCCTTTCAAAGTTTTATATATTTCTCCGGTTACGGCTTACAAACATCAATGGGTTTTAGCGGAAGCTGTCGCTAAACTTCGAAATGCAGGTTACGCTATTGAGTTAAATTTATCAGGAAGAGTAACCTACAAAACTGCTGGAGAAAAACTAGAGACGGTCTTGAAAAAATATGATCCTCAACAAACATTTTTGAAGTATCACGGATTTGCCTCCGACGAAACACTTTTACAATTAAGAAAAGAAACGAATGCGTATGCTTTCTCTTCTAGTTGTGAAAATCTTCCAACTATTTTGATTGAATATATGTCCTCCGGGCGGCCTATCGCTTGCTCAAATAAAGGACCTATGCCAGATTGTTTACAAGATGCTGGATTCTACTTTGATCCTACTTCTGTTGAAAGTACCTACCAAGGAATTGAAGAGATGATATTAGCACCTCAAGAAAGGAACTTTAGAGCTGATAAAGCACAAGAGCTGGCACGTGAATTTGTTTGGGAAGATTGTGCAGACAAAACATTCCAATATTTCAATGAAATTTACCATAGTCACCATAATACGCAACCTGCTTAGGGATTAAGCATCAATAAACCCAATAAAAATGTCTGATATATTTATTTGTGAAGATGAACTATTAATTACAGCTATTCAGCGAATGGATGCTATTAGTAGGAAACTTTTGATCGTTACAGATGAAAAAGAGCATTATAAAACCCTCTTGAGCATTGGTGATGTTCAAAGACATTTAATAAAAAATCAAGATTTTAATATTCCTGTTAAGAGCATTATTCGACCAGATAGAGAAAATATCGTAGTTTATGAAGATGACCCTTTAGAGGAAGTCAAAAAAGTAATGCTTGAGCACCGTACAGAGTTTATGCCAGTACTCAATGAGGATGGAAAATTGATTAAAGTACATTACTGGGAAGATATTTTTAATACAGCCTTTACAATTGCTAAAAGTGATCTCGATCTTCCAGTAGTTATCATGGCGGGAGGAAAAGGATCAAGACTCAAACCCATTACCAATATTATTCCTAAACCATTAATTCCTCTAGGAGAAAAACCGATTATTGAAATGATCGTAGATAGGTTTGTTTTGATGGGAGCAAGAAGTTTTTATCTTTCCGTTAATTATAAGGCGGAGATGATAGTCAATCATTTTAAAAATATCGAAGATAAAGAATATACCGTTTCTGGTTTTACAGAGGACAAACCACTGGGTACCGCAGGAAGTCTACACTTACTTAAGGATAAAATTGACTCTACTTTTTTTGTCTCTAATTGTGATATTCTGATTGATCAGGATTTAACGGAAGTATATAATTATCATGCTTCTAATAAAAATGAGCTGACGTTGATCGCTGCAATCAAGCAATATTCTATTCCTTATGGAACACTTGAAGTGGATAATACTGGACTCCTTCATGCACTAAAAGAAAAACCCAAAATGACTTACTTGGTCAATGCAGGTTTATATATTATTGAACCACATTTACTCAAAGAGATTCCTGAGAATGAGTTTTATCATATCACACACCTAATTGAGAAAATTTTGAAAAGAAAAGGAAAAGTGGGAGTATTTCCAGTTAGTGAAGGTTCTTGGCACGACATCGGTGAATGGAAACAATACAAAGAAACTCTAGAAAGCCACGGCTATACTTTTTGGTAATATGGTCGAAAGAAATAAGATAGCCCGATTGAATTGGTAAAATAAAAGCAGAGAATCAAAAGAAGCCCAATGCTAATGTTTTCGTTTCCTACTTTCGTAGTTTTTTGCTGCGGATTAAAAAATATATTATTCTAACTTTTCGTTTATTCCATTTTAAATTATTGATTAATATAATGTCTAAAAAAATTCAAAATAAACCAGTTAATAAAGAATCTTCAAGATTCCTTTGGTCTCATCACCATCCATTACACAGAATTTCTGTCAAAGTTTTCAATCGATTAATGCGATATGTACCCTTTGGTGCAAAATATGGCTTAGGTAAATGGAGAAGAAAAAATCGATTTCCTTATAAATTAATTGAAGAAGGAAAAACGGTCGTACAGGTTGGAGCTCCTATTGATACACTAGGAAGTGGTCGGTCAAGAGCCATGTACTTTACCCTTTTTGCAGGCAATAAAGGGAAGGCAGTCATTGTAGAACCAGATGGTGCTAGTCAGAAAATGTTTGAAAGCCATAAAACTAAAAGAGATTTATCACAAATAAATTTTGTTAACCAAGGGGCCTGGAGTGAGCCTAAAACATTACGTTTTTATATTGATCCATCTCATCCAGCGACTAACTTTACCGAAGGTGTTAGAAACTATTCTAAAGAAGAAATGGCTGCTTATGAATTAATTGAATTAGATGCAGATACAATTGATAATATTTTAGATCGCTTGAAAATTAATGACCCATATTTAGTTAGTATTACTACAAATGGGGCTGAGCCAGAAATCTTGAAAGGATTGGAAAAAAGTATGAAAAGGGGACTCACTTTTATTGCATTAGCAAGAACAGGTGAAAAATATATTGAATTAATGAATTCCTACGGATATGAGTTATATGCTCATGATGATAGAGGATATACTTTTAAAAAGAGCGATGCTAAAAGTTGATAAAAGTGCTTACAATAATGATTGGTACAATCCTGGTTCAAAGACAAAACGTATCTTATGGATGTTGATAAATCCAATTTTTATTAAGAATCATTTTTTTCCATTTGCTATTTTCAAGGTTTTTATTTTAAAAGCATTTGGAGCTAAAATTGGAAAACGCCTGACTATTAAACAAGGAGTTAATATTAAATATCCATGGTTTTTAGAAATCGGAGACTATGTAGGACTGGGCGAAAATGTTTGGATAGATAATTTGGCTCACGTCAAAATAGGAAACCAAGCAACTATTTCACAAGGAGTATATCTGTTGACCGGAAACCATGATTTTAACTCTCAACAATTCGAGCTTATTATTAAACCAATCACCATCGAGGATGGCGTTTGGATTGGTGCAAAATCAACTGTCTGCCCAGGGGTCACTTGTCATTCGCATTCCGTTTTAGGAGTAGGTTCTACGTTGACTAAAAATATGGATGCTTATGGAATTTATTTTGGGCTTCCTGCAACAAAAGTAAAGGAGAGGAAATTACGATGAAACGAATTCATTTTTACAATACTTTCGAAATTACAGTGCCCATTTGGAATTGGCTATTTCCTTATTTGAAAAAAAATAACATACTTCCATATGCTATTTTATCCTCTGGGAAATATCGAAAAGAAAAGCAGTCTAAAATTCATGCTTCAACCAAATGGATCTGGGTACCTTCTTTTTTTAAAGATAAAAAACTTTTTAACCATTTATTTTATATTCTTTTTGCTCCTTTTCGAATTTTATTCAATAAGGCAGATCTGAACGTATTTTACACACAACCACCTTTTGGCTTACCGATTCTTGCTTTTTTCTCTCGTCTTCGTGGAGTGCCTTATGTGGCTCATATTATGGATTATCATCCTGATCTACTTTTAGCAAATGGACGGTTAAATAAAGAAGGTTTTCTATATCGAATACTAGATGGAATGTATCTTCGAGCCTTAAAAAAATCTAAAAGAGTAATCGTTTTAGGATCTTGTATGGAATTACTTTTCTTGTCAAAAGGAATTGCTAAAGAGAAAATTGATACGATTCAAAACATCAGTTCCGTTGAAGACTTTAAAGAAAAAAAATCAACGGTAATTCAAAAGTTTAAAGAAAAGTATGGAGCTCAAAATAAACTAATTATTCTTTATGCAGGAAATATGGGAGTCGCTCATGAATTCCGTACTATGTTGAGTTGTACCAAATTTTTTAAGAAAGAAATTCAGTTTTTTTTTGCCGGAAAAGGAAAACGTAGAAAAGAAATTGAAGAAATTTTATCAGAGAATGAAACTGATAATATTACCTTGTTTTCTTATTTGCCTGACGACGAATTTGAATTGATTTTGGAAGTGGCAGATTTTCATTTTATCTCATTGAGAAAAGGGTTTGAAGGAGTAATGGTTCCTAGTAAATTTTACTCTAGTTTAGCTATTGGCAAACCTATTATATTTGAAGGAAATGAGCTTTCGGAAGTTGCTCAAGCTATTTTAAAATACGATTGTGGCTTGGTAGTGGAGCATTTGAACGAAGCTGAATTGAAAAGAAAATTAAGCGACTTAGTTCAAAAGAAAATTTCAGTAGATGCTTTAGGTGATAATTCAAAAAAAACTTATAGCAAGCAATTTCATTCTTCTACTTTTAATAAAAAATATTTAGCTACACTTGAAAAGTGTTTTCAATGAATAAAGAAGATATTTCATATATACCAATTATTTTGATAGGTGCAGCCAGGTCAGGTACTAAATTACTGAGAGATGTAATCAGCACCTCATTGGATGTCGAAAAAATTCCATTTGATATCAATTTTGTTTGGAAATATAATAACGAAAAAATTCCACATGACCTTTTGACACAGGATAACTATAACTCCAAAGCAGAAAAATTCATTAAAAAATATTTTAATAAATTTAGTAAAAAAAAACCGTTTTTAATTGAAAAAACAGTTAGTAATACTTTGCGAATTGACTTTGTTAGGAGGTTTTTTCCAAACGCAAAGTTTATCTACCTGATTAGAGATGGGAGAGATGTGGTAGAATCCGTAGCAAGACAATGGGGGACGGCACCAAAAGGTAATTACTTAATTGATAAACTAAAAACCTTTCCATTATCCAAAACACTCTCTTATGGATGGTTGTATGGGACAGACTTAGTGAAGATTAAACTACTTGGACAACCTTCAGAATCTTATGTATGGGGAGTCAAATACCCGAATTATAAAGTTGATCTAAAAAATGATGATGTACACAGTTTTTGCTCTAAACAATGGAAATTTTGTATAGAGGAATCTGAAAAACAAATAAAAAATATTCCTACAAATAACTTGATGAAAATTAGATATGAAGATTTTGTTAAAGATCCATTATCCGAATTTTTAAGGATCGAAAATTTTCTAGGTCTAAATTCTAAAATTAATCGAGAAGAAATAAAAAAAATAAAACCTAATAATGTTGGTAAAGGTTTTAAAAAATTGACCGAAGAACAGCGAAAGAAAGTATTAAAAATTATAGCACCAACTTTAACTAAACTAAATTACAAAGTCTAATGAAAGTACCATTCTGCCTACCGCTCATTGATCAGGATGTTATCAATGAAGTAAATGACACGCTCACCAACACTGGTTGGCTTACCACAGGACCTAAGGTTCGTGCGCTAGAGCAAGAAATTAATAAACTAACGGGTATCCCCAACTCTTTATGTGTTAACTCCTGGACTTCAGGAGCGATGCTAATATTGCGTTGGTTTGATATTGGACCTGGTGATGAGGTAATTATTCCTGCATACACTTATAGCGCAACTGCACTTTGTGCCATGAACATCGGTGCCAAAGTTGTGATGGTAGACGTTAGCGATGATTTTAATATCAACGTTGCAAATATCCGAAAAGCCATCACTAAAAATACCAAAGCCATTCTTCCAGTAGATATTGGAGGCTGGCCATGTGATTATGATGAGATTATGGAACTGGTTAATTCAGAAGAAGTGAAAAATAAATTTTCTCCTGATTCTGATCGACAACGAAAGTTGGGAAGACCTGTCGTACTTTCTGATTCTGCCCACAGTATTGGTGCAACGTATAAAGGAAAGTCTGCTGCTCAGTTTGGAGACTTTACGATCTTTTCTCTACATTCTGTAAAGAATGTTACTGCTGGAGAAGGAGGTAATATTGTAATTAATTTACCAGCGCCTTTTGACAACGCCGACGAGTATAACTTCCTAAAAGCTTTTGCGCTAAATGGTCAAAATAAAAGTGCTTTTGAAAAAAATCAAGTAGGTGCTTGGCGGTATGATATTATTGATCAAGGATTAAAAATAAATATGCCAGATATTTGTGCAGCAGTTGCTTTGGCACAAATCAAAAAGTACACAGCAGAAATGCTGCCAGAACGAAAACGGATTTTCACCCAATATAATGAAGGCTTCGCTAACTATGATTGGGCTATCTTGCCAAATTTTAAAAATGATATAAAGGAATCCTCTTGTCACTTATACACGATTCGGTTTAAAGATATAACAGAAAACGAGCGAGATGCGATGATTCAGTATATCTCTGAAAGACAAATAGGGGTAAACGTACACTATATTCCAATGGCAATGTTGACCTTATTTAAAAATAAAGGATACGATATCAAAGATTACCCAAACACCTTTAATCTTTATCATAATTTGATTACGCTCCCCGTTTATAATAATTTGTCGCCTGAGCAAATAAGTTATGTAATTGATATTGTTATCGAATCTTATAACGCCGTAAAGAAAAATACACATGCTGCAATTTGAAGTAAATAGCTTTATAAAAAAACATATTACACGTCGCCCAGAGAGTATGTTTTTACCTGATATTGATACAAATAAAGCGGTACTATCTAATGCTATTCAGGGAAAAAAACTATTGGTCATTGGAGGCGCTGGAACTATTGGCTCTTCGTTTATCAAGGCTATTATTCGATTTAAACCTTCGTCTTTAATTGTCGTAGATTATAATGAAAATGGACTGACAGAACTTACCAGAGATTTGAGGAGTAGTCTCTCTGAATTTGTTCCAACGGAGTACATCACTTATCCTTTTGATTTTGGTGGTCCTATCTTTGAAAAATTGTTGAATGATCATCAATTTGATGTTATTGCTTGCTTTGCAGCACATAAGCATGTTCGGAGTGAAAAAGATCATCTTGCAATTGAGGCAATGGTAAGAAACAATGTTTTTAATACCAAAAACCTTATAGAGTTGGCAATGGCTAATAAGCCTAATCACTTCTTTTGTGTTAGTACCGATAAAGCAGCTAATCCAGTGAATGTAATGGGGGCTAGTAAAAAAGTAATGGAAAAAGTATTACTAGCTTATACTAAAGAATTGAAAATAACCACCGCTCGATTTGCTAACGTAGCCTTTTCTAATGGTAGTTTATTATTTGGCTTCTTGGAACGAATCATGAAACGCCAGCCTTTAACAGCACCGTTAGATATTAAACGTTATTTCGTATCTCCTGAAGAATCTGGTCAATTATGTATGTTGGCTTGTATCATGGGGAATTCATCTGATATCTTTTTTCCAAAATTGAATGCGTCGCAAATGATGTCTTTCTCCGATATCGCAGAAAATTTCTTACTAGAAATGGGATTGGAAGCCCAACATTGTCAAACGCCTGAAGAGGCTCGACAATTAGCAAAAAAATGGAAACCTGGCATGAAAAAATATCCTGTTTTCTTTTTTGCTTCTGATACTTCTGGAGAAAAACCTTACGAAGAATTCTTTACAGATACGGATAATGTGGATATGAAAGCATTTGAAGCATTAGGAGTTGTGAAAAATTCAGAAATTCTTCCAAAAGAGAATATTAATGGAATGATTAATCAATTTGATAGTTTGTTTGCAAGTAATAAGATTGAAAAAAAGGATGTGGTGAATTTATTAAATAATATCCTTCCAGACTTTAGTCATATTGAAACAGGAAAAGGATTAGACGAAAAAATGTAATTTCATGTATAGCATTTTAAAAAGATTTTTTGATTTGGTAGCGGCATTGATAACACTTATTGCTTTATCGCCGTTTTTAATTCCTATTGTTATTGGTTTACGCCTTACCGGAGAAGGATATATTTGGTATTTTCAGAAAAGAGTTGGGCATAAAAATCAATTTTTTGATATTTGGAAGTTTGCTACAATGCTTAAAGATAGTCCTAACATGGGAACGGGTAGCCTGACAACTAGAAATGATCCTCGGGTTACACCAATGGGGGGATTCTTACGTAAGACAAAAATTAATGAATTGCCTCAGGTAATTAATGTGCTAATTGGTAATATGTCTATCGTAGGACCACGACCACAAATGCAAGTTGATTTTGATATTTATCCCCAAGAAGTGAAAAAACATATTTATGATAGTGTTCCTGGTATTACTGGAATTGGATCAATTGTTTTTCGGGATGAGGAAGAGTTAATGTCTGAAACAGATATGCCAATTCGTGATTTTTATGTGCAACATATTGCTCCTTATAAGGGAACTTTAGAATTATGGTATCAGGATAATAAATCTTTTATTACTGATACAAAGATCATTATCTTAACTGCGTGGGCTATTTTTTTTCCAAAGACGGATTTGACTTATCGATGGTTTCCAAACCTTCCACCAAAACCGGCTATTCTTACCTTACCAGAAAAGTAAATTTAAATTGGAAGATAATCAGCACCTAAAAAATATGGCAGAAAAGAAAAGTGTGATCCCCTTGTTGGAACCACAGCTTTCAGGAAACGAGTGGAAATATGTAAAAGATTGTCTGGATCAAGGATGGGTATCTTCAGCCGGAGGATATGTAGATAAATTTGAGACGGCCGTCACCGAATATGTTAATGGAGGATGGGGAGCGGCTTGTATGAATGGTACGGTCGGATTACAGATTTCACTCGAAGTTATTGGAGTAGGTGAAAATGACCACGTTCTTGTACCAAATGGTACATTTGTAGCGAGTGCAAATAGTGTAGTTTACACTGGAGCAGAACCTATTTTTATTGATGCTGCTGAGAAAGATTGGCAGATGGATCTTGATCTTCTAGAGGACTTTTTGAAAAATAAATGTTCTATTAAAAATGGAAGTACTTACAATGATAAATCTGGCAAAATCATAAAAGCAATTATCATTGTTCATGTTTATGGTCAGATCTGTGATATGAATCGTCTAATGGCTATTGCTGATCGTTATAGTATTAAAGTAGTTGAGGATGCTAGCGAATCATTGGGCGCAACGTATAATGATCAACACTCTGGTACAATTGGGCATATTGGTGTCTTTAGTTTTAATGGAAATAAAATAATTACAACTGGAGGAGGAGGAGTTATTGTTTCAAAAGAGAAAGCGTATATTAAAAAAGCGCGACACTTAATTGCTCAAGCCAAAGTAAATCCTAATGAATATTTTCATGATTCGATAGGTTATAATTATCGAATGGTAAATGTGCTAGCGGCCATTGGTTTAGCTCAACTTGAATTGTTAAAAGAATTTACCAACCGTAAAACCGAGATTGCTCAAATTTATCGAAACTTGTTAGGAGATATTCCTGAAATTAAATTTCAATCAGTAAATCCAGATGTAACACCTAACTATTGGTTGAATGGATTTATGAGCAACAAAAAAAATACCATAGCTAAATTATTGAAACATAATAAAATCATGCATGGTAACTTCTGGATACCTATGAACGAACTGCCAATGTATCAAGACCATCAATATATAACAACTCATAACATTACGGCCGCCATTACCAAAGAATGTATTTGTATACCAAGTTCTGTTAGTATTACAAAAATAGAACAACAACGAATCTGTGAGTTAATCAAATCCTGTTTCCATTAGTGAAAAGTAAAATGGTATTGATAGATGCTCTTAACCTGTATAGTAAAGGAGGTAATGGACTGCTTAGATATCTAATTGAAAAATTACAGGAAAATAAAATCTCTTACGAACTATTATTAGGTGAAAACTTTACTGAATTCCAAAAAAGAATACTCGTTTTTTCTCGTAAAGGAATCATTCGTGAGGCCATAAAACGATGTTCTCCAACCTGTCTTTTTTGCTTTGGAAATTTCCCAATTCACTTTTCTGTTCCAGATAATATTACCGTAGTCGTAAATTTTCAAAATGCATTCTTATTAAATAACAGCAATATTTATGTATTTAATAAGATGGAAAAAATAAAACTTTGGGTTAGAAGAAGCTACCTGAGGTCTTTTGTAAATTATGCTGATTTGTACGTTTTTCCAACCGAATATATACAAAGTGAGTTTATCGAAGCTTATGCGATTACTCCTCAAAAATGTCGAGTCATTCCATATTTTGATAAAAGACAAGTAGTTGCGATCAGAGAAGAGATGAAAGGAAAAGAGAAAATTAAAAATAGTTTTATCTATATTTCTTCCACTTCTAAACATAAAAACCACATCACTTTATTAAGCGCCTGGGAATTATTAGCAACGCAAAATATATTTCCGCTATTAACGCTTAGTATTCCACTAAATGATTCTCGTTCAGAAGAACACCTGAATCGTATTGCTTTGCTAAAAACAAAAGGTGCTCAGATAGAAAATATCAATGCACAAGGATATATTCCGTACGAAGAAGTATTGAGGATTTCTGCACAACATGAATTTACGATCTTTCCTTCATTGAATGAAACCTTCGGATTTGGTAGCATTGAAGGGGCAATTTTGGGAAATAAATTATTGATTAGTGATCGACCTTTTGTTAAAGATGTAACGATTCCGTCGCTAAATTTTGATCCTTTAAATGCACAAGATATTGCTGATAAAGTTATCTACGCAATGAATAATACTTTGCCGAAAACTGAATTGGTTTTTAAAGATAATGTGGATGAATTATTAGAATTATTATCTAATAAAAAAGATGTTTAGATTTCGACATCAATTTAATTTTCTACGCTCGATTCTTAAAGCTGATTTATTGCTCTATACCATGGGCAAAACAGGATCAAATAGTTTGTCTTATAGTCTCGAAGAAGAGGGACTAACTGTCGCTAGTAAACACTACTTCGGTGGAGACCAGCAACATTTTTTTAATAATGAAAAAAAAGGACGGGGAGGAAAAATAAATAAATTCATTATTCGGACATTACTGAACACGACCAATCAGCGTGTAAAAGTAATAACACTCGTTCGAGACCCAGTTGCGAGAAATTTATCCATGACTTTTTTTGCACTGGATAAAGTTATTTATAAAACCTTACAAAGAATACCAAACGGTCAGCGAGATGGAGAAATCCTTAGTTTGGACGAAATAATTACAGAAGGATTTATGAATACCATCAATCAAGAAGGACCATTGAATTGGTTTGAGAAAGAGTTTGATTATGTGTTGAAGGTAGATGCCTTGCAACATCCTTTTGATAAAGAAAAAGGATATACCATTATCCAAAAAGAAAATCTGGATTTGCTTATTTTAAAACTAGAAAAATTAAGTGATTTAGAAGAGGTGATTAAATCTTTTTTAAACTTAAGATCGTTTAAATTACTTACCGCCAACTCAGGAAGTAAATATTGGTATTCGGATTTATATAAAGATTTCAAAAATCATTTTAAACCGTCAGAAGATTATCTGGACAAAATGTATACGTCAAAATTTGCTACGCACTTTTATTCGGCAACGGAGCTAGAAAATTTTCAGTCTCGATGGCGTAAAAATAACTAAGAGACTGTTCTGTTAAAGTGTGTCAGCGAGCTAGGTATCCTTTAGGATCATAGGCGCGGGCTGCAAAATGACACACTTAGTAGTAGGTAGGTTTCTCCTAATTTATTATCAGCTTAGTCGTTTACGCTTTAGGAGATAGTATAAAATATCAATTAAGTAACTCTTAGTCTTTGTGATGATATAAAAGCGTCTTTTTGTTCCGCCAAATTCTGTAAAAAGCTGTTCGATTTCAGCAGGCATCGAACCTTCTAGGTCTAGCGTGCTAATCAGTGTTTTTAAGCGACAAATCTTCTCCCAAAAAACTAAAGACATTGGATAGGTTGTTTCCAAGTTATGATCAATACCGCCTAGTAAATAGTAGGCTTTGTCTTGATCAAGGATAATATAACTTGCCGCTAATATTTGATTTTTTTGATCTACGCAAAAGTAAATTTTTCTTAAATTTCGTTTTCTTAGTTCTTGATCTAGTTGCTTTAAGTTTTCAAGTGAATAAGGAGGTTTTATTCCTTTTCGAATGAATGCGTGACTACTTAACTCATAAAGCTTTTCAATATCATCTGATTCTATTACTTGATATCCTTGTTCTTTTGCTTTTTTTATTTCCCATCTCCTTTTGCTACTTAGGTTGGCAAAGAGATCTTTTTCTTCTAAAGACAAATCTATTAAATGTGTATAGTAACTTGTCTGTCGGAAATTTTGTAAAAATAAAGGTTGCCAGTTCATAAATTCAGGTAGGAAGTTTTGTCGAAAATAATGGAAGGAGGGAAGTTTTTCTACTAACTGCTTCATTACTTTTCTTTGAAAACTATAGCGCTTAACTGATTTTTTTATATCTGAAGGAAGGAGAAGGTGAATCCCTAAAAATGGGGTAAGTACAGGATGTTTAGATATTTGAAATCCAAATGCTTTTTTTCGATAAAAAGGCCAAACACCTCTTATTTCATTGGCTTTGTCAATAAACAATACGACATCCCAATTATCTGGACCACAGACCACATCAAGCCACCAATCATAAAAAAAGATAGGTAACGTCTTTGATGTTTGGCAAAATACGCGATATATTTGTTTCTCTGTCATGAAGTATCGATCAAATGATATCGACAAATTAGACTTTATTTTACAATATGACAATATCTGACTTCAATAATTATTTGGATCCCATAAACCCAAAAAGTAAATTATTATGAAAAATAAAAAAGCCCTTATCACGGGAATTACTGGACAAGATGGAGCTTATCTCTCTGAACTTTTACTTTCTAAAGGATACGAAGTACACGGAATCAAACGTCGTGCTTCCTCCTTTAATACAGCTCGTATCGATCACCTTTATCAAGATCCTCACATAGACAATCGTAATTTTATTCTTCACTATGGAGATCTAACTGATTCTACTAATTTGATTAGAATCATCCAGGAAATACAACCTAATGAAATCTATAACCTTGGAGCAATGTCTCATGTAAAGGTAAGCTTCGATGCACCTGAATATACTGCAGATGTCGATGGAGTAGGAACCCTACGGATACTAGAAGCGGTACGTCTACTAGGACTGACCAAAAAAACTAAAATATATCAGGCTTCTACTTCTGAATTATATGGACTGGTGCAAGAGGTACCTCAAAAGGAAACAACCCCTTTTTATCCTCGATCTCCATACGCTGTTGCAAAAATGTACGCTTACTGGATTACCGTTAATTATCGAGAAGCATATGACATGTTTGCTTGTAACGGGATTTTATTCAATCATGAATCTCCATTAAGAGGAGAAACATTTGTTACCCGAAAGATCACGAGAGCGGTAGCTAAAATTGGACTTGGGCTACAAAATAAACTCTACCTTGGAAATATGGACGCCAAACGAGATTGGGGACATGCAAAAGATTATGTGGAGTGTATGTGGAAAATTCTACAACAAGATGAACCCGAAGATTGGGTGATTGCTACTGGAGTAACTACAAGTGTACGTGATTTTGTACGCATGTCATTCAAAGAAATAGGTGTCGAACTAGAATTTACCGGTACCGGAGAACAAGAAATAGGTACCATTAAATCTGTTGCTAAACCTGAATATCAAGGCAAAGTAGGACAAGTAGTGGTAGCGGTTGATCCAGCTTATTATCGACCAACAGAAGTAGAATTATTAATCGGTGATTCTTCGAAGGCACAGGAAAAATTAAATTGGACACCTAAATATGATTTAGAGGCGCTTTGTAGCGAAATGGTAGCGGCTGATATTGAACTCTTTAAAAGAGATCAGATACTAAAAAAGGCAGGATTTAAAGTGAACAACGAATTCGAATAGGATAATTTTAGTTCGTCAATAAACGATCTAGTTCTTTTTGGAAATGACGCAATCTTGCCTCAAGCCCAAAAGGAAGATGTAAAGCTGTAGTATTAGGAATAGACTGATTGCCTGAGATTAAATCTTCTAAGATTGATTTTAACTCGGTTGAATTTTTATATCTTAAAACCGCGGACTCTAAACCAGACTCTAATTGATAACTCATAGGTAAAATGATGGCTTTGTCGTAGTTGATAAAGTCATTAATATTACCAGAAACATGAGAATAGCTATTCTTCTCAACAGTGAAATTACTGACCGTCTGAGCAGGAATTGGACAGAGCAAAACATCTGCTTCTTTCATTATTTGCTGGTATTTTTCAGCGGATAAAAAATCGGTAAAGCATTTTATATTTAAATTCTTAATTTGAATACCATTCATTTTTTGAATGATTTCCTTACCTGCTTTTCCGGAAGCTTTTCCGGCAAGAATGATTTCTACTTGACTGTTAGCGCAATTAAGTTTTTTTATTAATTCGTAGATCATCGAGTAGTTTCGGGTAGAAGGATGTACCGAACCAGGAATAACAATTTTCAAAAGTCCTTTTTCTAATTGCTTAGCGGGTTCATTGGACTCACTTAGATAAAAAGGAAAATCATAAAATTGATGCAGTTGAAAATAAGACTGCTTTTTTAAATATTCAAAAACAGTTGGAGCTCCTACAATAAATCCATCCATGGTATCTAAAGAAGGAGCATTCGAAAATAAGCTACGAATCAGATTCACGGTTGAACGAAAAGGTCTTATTCTAAAATCAAAATACCTCCAAGGATCAAAAGCTTGATTAAAGGCATGAACAACCGCATATTTCGGAGGCTGAAGATTAATAAAAGGAAGAATTCTATCGTCGAAGGTAGTGAAGATAATTAAGCTACAATTATTTAAGATTTCTTTGACGTCATTTTGATGATCCAAAAAATGCCAATGTAGATTTTTGCTTTTAGGAACCGCCCGCATTAATTCATTGGCCGAGGTGGTGAGAACAGCATGAACTTCTATATTTAGACTAGAAAAAATAAAAGCATAGTTCCTCAGTACTTCTACATGTAAAGCAGGTTCAACTAAGCCGATTTTTATTTTTTTATTCATCTTTTTTCTGAAAACTAAAAAGAAATAAACGAGCCATTTTTTTCTATTATTGTTCCTACCCGCAATCGTGCAGACTTATTGGATAGTGCTATTCAAAGTGTAAAGTTACAAACCTACACAGATTGGGAATTACTCATCATTGATGATGCTTCTACCGATCATACTAAGGAAGTGATAAAAAAAAATGCAGATGTGCGCATTATATATTTATATCAACAAAAATTAGAACGTAGTAAAGCACGTAACAAAGGTATTGAAAATGCCAAGGGAAAGTATATTTGTTTTTTAGATGATGACGATCTTTTAAAAGAAAATTTTCTAAGTGATTTTAAAAAAGCAACTTCTACTTCTCTTAATGCAATTCTTCGTACCGGTTTTGATTATAAATTTATCTTAGACAATCGTATAAAACCAGGCGAATTAATAACGCCTCATCAACATCCTTTTCATTTTGCTTTAAAGGAAATGTGCGGTGTTTGGAGCCTTTGTATTCCTCGAGATTATTTATCAAACGATAGATTTGCCGATTTTCCACATTGGCAAGATACACACCTTATCTTAAGACTATTCGCTAAGTATCCGGTGAAACAACTCAATTCTCACAATTACGTGTACGTTCAACATCCTGCGATGGGTACCCAAAAAATCTTTGAGAATAATTCAGAGATAGAAAAAAGGCTGAGCCTCAATTTAGCGGCAATTAAAGACTTTTTCACTCAATATTCCAGTGAAGTCCAAGAATTTATCACACCTAAAACCGAAAAAATACTCTTATCTGGAAAGATTTTACACTATGCAATTACAGCTGTAGCCCGTAATAATTCCCAAAAATCTTGGAATTTATTCATTCGTTCTCTAAAAACGGGTTTATTTTTGCAACATTATAAATTATATATGGTTTTTCTTAAAAAATACCTTTATACAAAATGGAAAAAATTGTAAATCCTGTCTTTCAATCAATAGAGAATCAACTCACTGATCTTGGTTTTACCTTCGAACGTACCGACTTTAACCGCCCATGGGGTGGTTTTTTCGTTATAGACGAAGCACAGTCTGAAAAATTCTGTGAGACTTATTACCCTGATGAGGACGTTACTCAACTCACCAAAGGCGGGCGCGTTAGCCCCAAAATCCTCGTTGTCTTACCTGGTAAACGACTTTCTTGGCAATATCACCACCGACGTTCCGAAGTATGGAAGTTAATTGCTGGAGAATCAGCCGTTATTCGTAGTGATAC
>JALZUU010000420.1 GCA_023300665.1 Saprospiraceae bacterium
ATCGATATAATCGCCCAGCAGATAGAGCTCGTCTTCTTTAGAAAACGAAATTCGATCAAGCAACGCTTTAAAGGTTTTAGCACAACCGTGAATATCTGATATGGCGTATTTTTTCATATCAAGATAACTTCTAAAATAAAAATTTAGTTCCTTAAAATTTTAACCTTTTACTCGAAACTATCCTTTTTAGCTTTACGTATATAAATTAATCTAATACAAAAATATACTATAAGTACACCCATTTCACTTGGTATATCTTTGTTTTAATTACAATTACAACCAAAACTTTCCTTCGTTAACCACCACGGCGAAGCATTTACAACACCCCCATAAGGAATACGTATATGTACCAGGAAAGTCAATTAAAAACATTTATTACGCTGATTATCAGCTTATTATTTACCGCTACGCTACTTGCCGGTAATTGTCCAGCAAAAGGTGGAAGTCTAACCTTATTAGATGGATCGCAGCATCAATATGTTTGTAAGCAAAACGATACTCGGACGATTGTTCACCTAAAACACAGTGCGTTATCAACTGAGAAATATGTTTATGTAATCACCAACGAGGAGCAAAAAATCCTTGGTTATTCTGAAGATCGCTCTGTTGATTTATCTACCGCGCCTCGAGGTACTTATCTTGTTTGGGGTGTTTCTTACTCCGGTCAGCCGCAACGTCCGATGGATGTATTGATCTCCGAAGCTAAATTTTCAGATGATTGCTTTTCGCTTTCTGAAAATTCTGTTCAAATCAGTTACATAGATTTAACTCCACAACATATCTCCAGTAATCAAGAAGAATATATTGCAATTACTGAATCAAAAAATCCATTGATCAATTTTCAAACCGTATCAAATACAGAAACTGAGTTTGTATACGTAATAACAAATTATCGTCGACGGGTCGTTGGTTTGGCCAAAGATAAATTCAATTTCAATGATTTTGGAATTGGAGAATACCGAGTATACGGTTATAGTTATACTGGGGAACTTAAAATTAAACCAGGCGATTTTATGATGGGCGCCATCAGCGAAGGTTGCTACGAAAAATCTGAAAACTATATTACGGTTGATAAATTAGTACCTGCTGGTTTTTCTCCTTTAGACATTCCAGAAAGTCCAATGTCCAATACGGATGCGATCATGGCTGATAATAATTCAAATGAGTTGGCTTACGCAACGGCCGAATTGTCTGCTGATGCTGCTTTAGTTTTCGATCAAGATGCTGCGAATATGGATCAGCAAATGATTGATAAATTAGCCAGTACTTTAGTGGCTAATTGTAATGCTTTTGCTGGAAGCTTGATACCTGACAAAAACCAATTCTTTTATCAGCAAGAAAATATTACCATTTCTGCCACGACCGTTGAAGAGGCTAGCGCTGATTATTATACTGATGTACAATATTTATTGGTTGCTGAAAAAACAGGAACCATCGAAGCCATTGCCTTACTACCAACTTTTATGATTGGCCAACCAGGCACCTATCATATCTATCCAATGGTGGCTAATTTAAATCACGAATCAGTTACAGGATTTTTTAGTAATAGTAAAATTTCATTAGGAAAAACAACACTAGAAAGTCTTCGTCAAGAATTGGCGGCTTCTGATATTTGTTCAGATTTAGCAGGATCACCTGCCACCTTTGTAGTGACCGATACGGGAGTTAGTTGTGCTGCGGATGCTGGTACAATGCAAGGAACCGCAGCAACGGTAGACTTAGATGCGGAAGAAATAATGTTAAGCGCAAAGCATCTCGATACACCAGTTATTCCTGCTGGTTATAAAAAAACATATTTACTTATTTGGCTCAATCAAATCATTGAAAAAAGTGATACTCCAAATTTTTCGATCAATATAGAAGGAAGCTATGGTATCGTTTGTTTGATTACTAAAAATACTACCAGCACTACCGATCCTGATACAATTAATTTAAGACAGGTAAAAAAAGAAGTCGGTTCTTCTATTTTTCAATTAATAGAATATATCGATATGAAAGGGATTTGTGCTTCTGTTTCTAGCTGGAGTTTGACGGAGGTAACTCCTTCAAATAGCCTAAGCTTTGGTCAAACAGGTACTAGCGAGGTTTACGTGGTTAGTCGGTAATTTTTTGATCACCAACTACAAATAGCGTATATTTGTAAGGTAAGAAAATCTAAGATTTAAGTATCTGGTACCAGATTTGTTAAAATAACTTTAGGGCTTATCTAAAATTTTATTAGAAACCTAAAATTGGCAAATTTTATACTGTTTTTGTCACTCTGAATCAAAATCAGGACAAGCCTTTTAAATTTGGGTAAATGCTTTTCAACCCAATTTTCAGATACTATTAAATCAATATTCAAACATAATATCACTTAATCTAAGATAATGTCAGAAAGTAATCGCGTAAGTAAGAAACTAAAAAATCCGTGGCATGCTATCAAGCCCGGCCCAAATACACCTGAATATGTTACAGGAGTCATCGAAATTCCTAAAGGATCTAGAGCAAAATATGAACTAGACAAAGATAGTGGTTTACTAAAAATGGATCGAGTTTTATACTCTTCCGTTTATTATCCTGCTAACTATGGTTTTATCCCACAAACTTATTGTGATGATAATGATCCACTCGATATCTTAATCTTATCTCAAATAGACATTGTTCCTTTTTGTTTGGTAGATGCCCGTGTAATCGGCGTAATGCGAATGATAGACAACGGTGAAGCGGATGATAAAATTATCGCCGTAGCAGAAGGAGATATGAGCGTAAGCCACATCAATGATATCAGCGAATTACCGACACACTTCACCAGAGAGTTAAGAACCTTTTTTGAAGATTATAAAAAATTGGAAAATAAAACGGTCGTCATCGAAGACTTCCAATCTAAATTCGTTGCACTACAAATCGTAGAACAAGGTATTAAAGATTATCATGAAAAATTCGGTAAGAAAAAGAAGGAAAAGAAAGTTAAAATTGTAAACGGAAATTCTTTCTAGATAATTTAATTAATAATGAAGAATTAGATAATTAATAATGATCTCTTCTTTCGTGATTATTCTATCTTAAAGATTTCATTTATTACAATTAAAAACTCGTCTTAACTATTTAAAGTTGAGACGAGTTTTTTTTTGCATGAATACTGTCACGTTTACTCCTCGCGTTTTACACGATAGAAGGCATTATTAATTATTCATTAATCACTTAATAATCACCGCTCCACCTTTACTACTTCCGGCTTACTCCAACTCACCTCCTCATTCGCATAATACAACCAAGCAGAAGAAGCAGCCGCTGAAAACGTACCCGGAATATCTGCCTTTAAATTCAAGTTAATTTCCTTCATAGCAGATGGGCCTAATTCTCTAAAATAGAAAACCAAATAGCCATCAAACAATTCATAATAATCAAAAACTTCCTGCTCTTCCATCTCTTTTAACTGCCAAGCTTGTACACTTAGACCAGCTGGAATTCCTAGTTTGATAATAGGATTGGTTACCGCTTCGTCAGTCGTATTTTTTAAGCTAACTTCCAATCGTTGCTGATCGCCCATTTTAGCTTTTTTGTTTTTCAACTTGGTAGACAATTTTAGCGCAGAATCCTCATCACTAGCTGGAAGTAAGGTATGATACTGTAATCCCAAATAATATGGCAATGCCTGATCGGTATCAGAAAAACTAATCTTCACTTTATTTTTACCCGTCTTTA
>JALZUU010000421.1 GCA_023300665.1 Saprospiraceae bacterium
TTCATGAACTAACCTGATAAATATTCGTTAGGTTCTTTTAGAATTCTTATTTTTAAATAACGATTCGCATAAATTCTTAAAAAATAACTATTAATATTAAATGGCAGAGGAATTCGAAAAGAAAAGACGAGATATTACAGATGATAAGGAACCTAAGTTATCTACTAAAAATCCAATTGATAAAGATAAGGTAGCAGAAAATCCGCATCTCTTGCCCTATGCACATACGGTAGGTGGCGTAGTGATCAAACCAATGGATCGTGGTCGTACCAAGGGCCTCGCCGTACAAGCGATGTATGAACAAGCGGACGGTCAGATGGATCAGATTCGAGAACAGATAGAATTGCTCGCTATGCAGGCTAAAAAAATCCAAGATCGAGTCGCTATCTCCGAAGATATCTATTTGGCAGATATGAATTTTAAACCACTGATTGGTCATACTTACCATTTATATACAAAGGCCGATGAAACGACCAAAGTGCTTTCAATGGTCGGACCTAATCAATGGGGTAGAAAAAAGCCCTATACTTTTATTGCTACCGTAAAATTATTAGCCGATCATACTTGGGAAGTGATAGAAAGTGATCTTTAGGTTTAAAAAGTGCTTCAGTATATAAGAAAAACAGGATTAAGAATACGCTATGGCCTTCTTAATCCTGTTTTTATTTTATATAAGTAGCTTACTAAGCTTCTTTTGAAATATCTTAATAATTATATTCTAAAAGATTAACAGTACTGACAATATCTCCAAATATTGAAGAATCATTGTGGTCGTAAAGGTTGTTAAACCAAATTTTACTACATCGTTATAAGTCGTTCCGTTAACGGTTCTTGACACACCAGTTTCTAATACTTCTCCATAATAATCATTGGTATTGAAGATCGCTATTCCGCCTTGAGAAAGGAAGATAATTAATATTCATCATGTGAATCAGGGTTTAAAACCGGACAAAACCGATACTATTGATTATTTTAATTGAATTTCAACTTCTGATTCGGATTAATCTTATTTTTGTATAATCCTAATTAGCTGCTTTGATAACACAAGAAAGGGCAGTAAATTTTCGTTTTCATTTCAACGGAATCATTTTTTATATCTAAAATAAGACAGCGTGAAACTTTTATCCTTATTCCTTATCATTGCCTGTGCCTTCTCCCTCCCCACCGATACCCAAGTCGTAGCGTGGCAAACGACCACCGAACATGACTTTGGTGATCTGCTTAGAGGAGAATCCGTCACCTTCGATTTTAAATTTAAAAATATCAGTGACCAACCCATCATGATTGATAATGTCCGACCTGACTGCGGTTGTACAGCGCCCAATTGGGAAAATATCCCTACTATGCCCGATTCTACCGGGATTTTATCCATTACCTTCGATGCGACCAAAAAAGGGTATTTCAACAAAAAAGTCAAAGTCTTCTTTAGCGGCCAACGAAAAAGTGAAAAACTCTATGTAGAAGGCTTTGTAGAAGGCGAATAATCCTACTTATCCCGAAATCTTAACTTCTAAAATTCATTTTTTTTTCCTTTTACGAAACATTTCGTACTTTAAAATTGTATATTTACCGAAAAGAACAAATATAGGAGAGACTACCTATGTAAGGAAGCCCGAAAATCTGTTTATATTTGTGAAAATTTTTAATCGGAGTTGATTTGTGTTTTTAGACAAGCGTTCAACTCTAGAAACCGAAAAACGTGAGTGTACTTATATTTTTAATTATCTATTATATCTTGTTGAGTATCAGTCTTTACAAGGTATTTGAAAAAGCGGAACAACCGGCGATTCACGCCTTGATTCCGGGATTAAATTTTATGACTTGGTGCAAGATTATTGGCCGTCCTAAATGGTGGGCTGCTTTGCTCCTTTTGCCGATTGTCAATATTTTTATTTTGGCAGGTATGAACGTCGATATGGTACGTTCTTTCGGAAAAAACTCTTTCTGGGATTCTGCCTTGGCCGTTATCTATGCGCCAATTTCCTATTTTATGATCGGTGCGAATAAAGAAGCCAAGTATTTAGGCCCAGCCATCATTATGGAAAAGGCTTATATGGAACAGATTCGTACGGCCAAAGAGCAAAACGAAGATCGTGAATATCGCAAACTAGTAGCCAACAATCCTTATAAAAAAGGAGCCAGCCGGGAATGGGCGGAGGCAATTATCTTTGCTGTTTTTGCAGCGGCGTTTATTCGGATGTTTTTGATCGAAGCGTTCGTGATTCCTACTTCGTCGATGGAAGGATCACTATTGGTTGGAGATTTCCTATTTGTTTCCAAAGCACATTATGGAATTCGAACACCGATGACCGTTCTACAAATCCCATTGGTACATAATACCGTTCCTTTTATTGGAACAGAATCTTACACCAAAACACCTAGTTTAGGATATCACCGATTACCATCCATTGAAAATATTGATCGCAATAGTCCTGTTGTTTTTAATTATCCAGCGGGAGATAGTACCATTGTTGGAGCAAATCGAAATTTTAGTCTAGAAGATATCCGACGATATGGTGCGCTCAATAATCCAGAGTTTAAAAACGCAAAAGTACGGGTTCGTCCCATTGATAAACGAGATCATTATATTAAGCGTTGTATCGCTTTACCAGGTGATAAAATAGAGATCAGAGAGAAACAGGTTTATATCAATGATAAGCCTGCCGTCAATCCATCTAAACTACAATACAAATATTTAGTCGCTCTAAACGGTAGTGCTATTCGTAATGAAAAACTAGAAGAGTGGGGCGTGTCGCTCGCTGAAACCAGATCACCTCGAAACCAAGGAGACGAACGAGTTTATGCATTAAACAGCAAACAAGTGGAACAAATCAAAGGGATGGATCCGAAATTTTCGGTGACACCAATTCCAGGAGATCCACCACGAGAAGATATTTTATTTCCACATGATCCGAAAAATTTCTCTGGTTGGACCAATGATAACTTTGGACCCATCACCATTCCGAAAGGAGGTGAAACCGTAACTATTACACCAAACAATATCGAACTCTATCGTCGAGTAATTACTGCTTATGAAGGTCATAGTTTAGTGATTAAAAACGGCCGAATCTTAATTGATGGTCAACAAACGACCAGCTATACTTTCGCACAAGACTATTATTGGATGATGGGAGATAATCGCCATAATTCAGAAGACTCTAGAGTATGGGGATATGTACCCGCAGATCATATTGTAGGTAAGCCACTCTTTATCTGGTTTTCTACTAAAAATGGTAGCATCTGGAATGGGATCAACTGGGGAAGAATCTTCTCTTCGGCTAATAAAATGTAGATTAAAATGTTTATTTGTTTAATCGTTTAATCGTTTAATCGTT
>JALZUU010000422.1 GCA_023300665.1 Saprospiraceae bacterium
CTGGCAAGCAGTAAAACTGATTAAGCAAACTAAAAAGTATAGATAATACGTATTATTGAATTTCATTTTTATTTTTTTTCGTGTTAATAAAATGTTGTTCTTGCTTTTACGCCTAATGAATAATAATCCACTCTCCAAAAAAACATTTTCTCTAAGCAAATAGCAATATTCCACTCCAAAGCATAATTTATGGATGCTTGATACCTAAAACTATCAAAAGTTCTAAATACACCTCTTAAGTTATTATCAACTTGTGAGAACGAAGAAGAAATCTGAAATGCTAATCAATTGGTCCAAATATTTTCTTGTCCTATTCCTGAAAAAGAGAGCAGCATTAGTAATAAGGATAGTATTTTTTGTTCCATACTTGTTTAAATATTAAAATACAATATTAACAAAACGAAACCAAGATTTCTTTATTTCTATTAAAAAAGAATTAACATTTCCTACACCAAAAACCCAAACAACAATTTCGACTCATTAATCACCTGATAATCAATCTGATGATCATCCATTCGTTTGAGTAGTGCTTGATAAGCTATTTTTTTATTTCAATGTAAATAACGGAATTGCTAGACGAAGTTGGGCTAGAAATAAGGAGGCGATTTTTACGGCGAAGCGAGCAATGGAGCTGCATCTGGAGTTGAAGATTACGTTGCCGGAGATCGTGGATTTGCGGATTTCTTGATGTGCAGATTAGTGGATGTGCAGATTAGTGGATGTGCAGATGTGCGTAGATCGAAAACCCGTAGATATCCAGTAGTATTGTCTCTTAGAAAATCCGATACTTACAAATGATACCAACATTTATATTATCGAAGTGCTCATTAAAGTTTTTTTCTTCTTGACCAAACAGAAAGCGTACTTCATCTTTTTGACGCTGTTCAAATAATCGAGCATTAACATCCAATCCGATTCGCCATTTAGGATGAATTTGATATTCCCATCCAATACTTGTATTAAAAGAAAAGGCATAATATTTTCGATTCAAAATATTTTCAAAAGAACCACTATCGTAAATTGTAGCGTAATACAAGTAATTACTGTACGCGCCAGTCCAGTAGGTTTTATGTTTTTTTGAAAAATTCTTCTGTAATCTTATTCTGATTGGAATTTCAAAAATGTGATATCTTTTCTTTTCAATAGACTGAGATAAACCAACGCAACGCCGACTACCTTCAAGCGTATCACAAGCAAAAGTTCGATCTATGTTTTTGTCTTCACGAATCAATATATGAAGTCCACTTTCAAAAGAAATAAAATGATTTATCGACCGGCCAATGATTCCACCTATTTGATAATTAAAACCAGATGAATGATCCTCTCCTGAAGCGCTTACAAAAGAATCTTCTTTTATATTAAAAGGTGATTTATAATTAGAGAATTCAGCTCCCACGGTCGCCTGCAAATACCACTGAGTGGATTGCCCATAAACTATATTACTATAAAAAATACAAATAGAAAAAAATAGTACTCTTAGAATCATTACTTCCTTGTTTTAGTAGTTCCTTTAAAAATAATAATTCAAAGACAGCATCAAATTAATATTATTAAAATAAAAAGTATCATAACTATCGGAATCTCCTCCTAAAATTTCTTCCTGTCGATATTTTTCATAAAGTCGAGAATTTACCTCAAGTTCGACATTCCACTTTTCCGATAATGGATATTGAATCCCAATAGCAGTATTGATCGAATAGCCATGATAGTTTTTATATTTTTCTTTATTCTTGAACTCCGAACTCTTATGAACCGTAAAAAGGTGAAGATAATTATCTATTCCACCTGACCAATAAGCTATTAATTTATTATTAAACTGTCTTTGTAAACGTATACGTACTGGAATACCAATCAGATGATGTCTTCTATCAGTAATAACAGGACTAACTCCAAAACATCCCATATCTTCCGTTACATGAAAACAAACATTGTATAAATCAGCATTCTCATTTTTACGTCTGATAAAGGAAAGTCCACTTTCCAACAAAATATTTTTATGTAGACGGAAAGAAGTATTCCATCCTAGAATATAATTAATAGAAATCTGATATTTTGGACCATCGAATTCCCACAATACATTTCGTAAGCTATTATCAGACTCTGAGAAAGAATAGGAAAGTTGAAATTCTAAACGGTTGGTCCAATTTTTTTCTTGGCTAATTCCTGAAAAAGAAAAAAAGAGAAATGCTAAAAAAAATAGCTGTTTCATATCAGATAAGTATTCGAATTATAAAAAATTTTAAAAAGTCGCAAGTTGAGATATTTTCTTTTCTCACGACTTTTTAAAACTACAAAATAAGTCACATTATTTTACAACCATTATTTTTTTCGTGGTATTAAAATCTTTAGACTTTATTTTACAAAAATACGTTCCTCTTGGCATATCACTTAAATCAATATTTTTCTTATACGATCCGTAAGACAAATATTCATTAGACAAAGGTTGAGAAATTACTTTTCCCATCATATCAAATATCTCAATAGAAATTTCTTGTGAAGCCTTTAATGTAAAATCGACAGTGAATGCTCCTTTTGTTGGATTAGGATATATCTTAACGTTGATGTCAAAGTTTTTCAAAAATTGAGAAGGAATAGTTGGGCTTAGTGCCGTCTCTTCCATTCCATAGAAATTTGTATCTGACCTAAAACCTGTTTGATCCCAGAAGTAATTATTTATTTCTCCTCCAGTTCCTCTATAAAAAACCTGACTTTCGCTAACTGTTATAGGACCACTAACATTATGTACAGAGGGGGCTTGCCAGCTGGCTTCAATATAATCATGAATATAGTTTCCTGGTATTCCAGATCCTTCAAAATAAGTATGCATTTTACTATTCGTTCCTCTGTAGTATACTTGAGTCCCTTCTTTTCCAACCTTTATTGTCCCACCTACTTTTCTATCGTTAGAATTACCAAGAACTCCTTGATAGACCCAAGATTCGCCAGTATTTGAAATCCAATGTATTCTATTATCAGTACTACGATAAAAAAGGGAATTGTTATTTACTGTTAAGGCACCACATGCTCTTGAAATATTTTCAGGAGTAGTTATTATTTGATGCTGCCAACCATTATCCCAAAAATAAGTATGCATTTTGCCATCTCTACCTCGATAGAATATTTGATTAGTAACCTCATTAATAACTAAATCTCCATCTATTCTACGACTATTATTCTCATCACTAATATATGTATGTACATATTGACCTCCTGTAAAATAGAAAGATTGAAGTCTATTATCCGTAGATCGATAAAATAATTGATTACCATGGCCAACTAATACTGCCCCACAAATATCAGAAATATTATTTATTGGGTGAACAACATCATTGCGCCAATTATTAATAAATGGGCCAGGTAGCCAAAAATAAGTTTGCATTCTCCCATCATTTCCTCTATAAAATATCTGATTACCTTCGCCTACTGCTAAATCACCAGCAACAGGTGTATTTGTACCTCCTCCTCCATCGGCTAATAATTCATGATTCCAACTATTTGAGAAAGTACTCCAATAGTACCTATGAATCCGACTATCTGCTTGCCCTCTATAAAATATTTGTCCTCCTTCTCCAGATTCAAGACTTTTATTTCCGCTATGAATATCTTGACTAGAAGGAGCATTCCAACCAGCTGGCCAACCATGCCTCCAACCCCGAGGTGAGATACCATCAAGTGTTGCTACATTTATATTTTCGGGATTAAGCCAATTCTCTAACTGCTGATTAATGTTTTGTCGGCCATCCCAAGCTTCAGAGAATTTACCATAATAAGCTGTTTGGTCAGGAGCACAAACTGATGATCCTCTTGTAGAAGATAATACGCCAATTATACGTCTATCTTGGTTAATCAATGGAGCCCCAGAGGATCTTACTTCTGTTGCACCACGATCAGCATCTACTCTCCATAATGTATTTGGATTAAATATAAAACTAGTTATACCATCACTTAACGTAACTGTAATCTGTGCATCCTCATTTTCTACTGCATCATCTTCAAATGTAATCTTTTTTACATCACCTTGAGGATGATGAATTGTAACTGCTGAATTAGCTTCAACATTCCGGTTATCCCAGCCAGCATAATAGGGCCGATACGAAGTAGGAACTCTACTTTTCAATCGAAAGAGAGTAAAGTCAGGACCAAGACTTCGTGTAGCTAAAAGATTTCCTCCAACTACTACTAGGTTCTCTGTTCCGTTAGAGTCATCGCACGCATTCTCATAGTTAAAATAAACAACTGCTCCATTAATACTGTTTTGTGTCTCCATACAGTGATTAGCAGTTAATATTAAAGGGGCACGATCGCCATTTGTATTGTTTATTAATGCTCCAGAACATGTCTTATCCCCATCATATAAAATTCTAACCACTGCTCTTTTTTCTACTTGCCACTCATCTGCTTGAGGATCATTTATACAAATATTACAAGGATCAGACAATCCAAATCTATCTAATCCTCTACCACCAGAATTAAAGTTCCCATTATATTCATGTGATATTTTACTAATAATAAAATCTCCTCTTATTGGAGAATCTTTAGGAAAGAGGTATTCAACATAGATTTCCTCGCCTTTTAATGGGTTAGTAGGTAGAACCCCATCTAATTTATTATAATCAGAAGTAAATGGTCCTAACATCGTAGGTATCTCATCTCCATTATAAATGTATAAACTTGCTTCTTCAGAAATTTTGAGGTCACGAAATATTAAATTGAGAGAGTGAGCACCTTCCGATCTAAAGCCAATTCGCCATAGTCTGTCACCATTTTCTAATACATCCCAAACCCCAGAATTATCCATCGTATAATTCACATCAAATCCTTTTGCAAATCTATTTGACCCAAAGCCTTGATTTACATTCGCTTGATCCTCTTCAATCATAGCTTGAATATCAAAAGAGGGCAGTTCAATTTTAGGTGATGGATTTAAATTGTTTTTTCTACTAGGAGGTAGTGAATTATCATTTTCGAAACTAGCACTTACTTGTGTAAACCCCAATAAAGAGTAGAAAAAAAATAGAATCGTAAAGAAAGTAATCTTTGTTAAATAAGTCTTTTTCATACATTTTCATTTTAGAACATTAAAAATATTTGATACGCTTAAAATTTGCATAGCATTGCTATTAAAAATGGGCTCAGAAGAACTCATTTTATTAAATTCAAATACGACAAGTTACTTCTACTCCATGCACATACATGAAATAAAAATCTGTCTTTTTCTCTCTAACTTTTAATTGTACAGTGTCTGGAAATACAAATCACAACTATATTAGATATGCTACTTTACTGATGGCCAGAATGACCTTGACAAGACAAATATAAACAATACATCTCAAAAAAAAAAAAAAACGATAAAATTATAAAAATTTAGCATTTAACTAATAAAACAATGTTCACACCAAAAACCCAAACAACAATTTCGACTCATTAATCACCTGATAATCAATCCGATGATCATCCATTCGTTTGAGTAGTGCTTGATAATCTGATTTCTTTTTTACTTCGATACCAACCATGGCGGGACCACTTTCACGATTGTGTTTTTTGGTATATTCGAAATGAGCGATGTCGTCATTTTCACCAAGTATTTCGTTTAGAAATTCTCGGAGGGTACCGGCTCTTTGTGGAAATTTAATAATAAAATAATGCTTTAAACCTTCATATAACATCGACCGTTCTTTGATCTCTTCTGTGCGAATGATGTCATTATTTCCACCACTAACAATACAGACGACATTTTTACCTTTGATTTCTTCTTTATAAAAATCCAAAGCAGCAATCGTCAAGGCACCTGCTGGTTCAGCAACAATGGCTTCGTCATTATACAAAGACAAAATCGTCGTACAAACTTTTCCTTCTGGTACTCGGATAATATCTTCAATGTATTTTTCACATAAAGCGAAGGTCTTCTCCCCTACTCTTTGTACCGCTGCACCATCCACAAAAGGATCAATCTTTTCTAATTTGACGATCTTTCCTGCCTTCCGCGATTCATACATGGCCGCCGCACCAGAAGGTTCTACGCCAATGATTTTTGTCTCTGGACTCATCTGACTAAAGTACGCGCCCAATCCAGAAGCCAATCCTCCACCGCCAATCGCCACAAAAAGATAGTCGATCGGAACGCGTGCATCTTCTAAGATTTCCATACCGATGGTCGCTTGTCCTTCGATGACTTTTTCATCATTAAAAGGATGCACAAAAACGCGTTTTTCCTGCTCCGCAAAATTAATCGCTTCTTGATAAGATGCATCAAAAGTATCTCCTTCTAAAACAATCGTCACAAAAGATTTGCCAAACGCTTTTACTTTCTTTATTTTTTGAGCTGGTGTGGTAGAAGGCATGAAAATCTGTCCTCGTACCTCCATCTTTTGACAAGCCAACGCTACTCCTTGTGCATGATTGCCCGCGCTGGCACAGACGACGCCGTTCGCCAATTCTTCCGCGGACATACTGATCATCTTATTGTATGCTCCACGAATTTTATAGGATCGAACGACTTGTAAATCTTCTCGCTTTAAAAATAGATTGGCTTCATATTCTTCCGACAAAGACATATTGTGCAATAACGGTGTATGTACCGCTACGTCCTTAAGTCGTATTCTTGCTTTTAGAATGTTTTCGGTCGTGATGAGGGGAAATGGTAGGTTTATCTTATCCTGGTGGGTCATTATTTTTTGTTTAATCGTTTATTTGTTTAATCGTTTAATCGTTTTACACACTTGTACGCTCAACGATTAAACGATGAGCCTACTCTAAAAAGTAGAAAAACAGAAATTCTAAATCTTATTTAACAAGAATAAAATATATAATTGCTTCGCATTAAAAGATATACACGTTAAA
>JALZUU010000423.1 GCA_023300665.1 Saprospiraceae bacterium
ATTTGTTGATTTGTTGATTTGTTGATTTGTTGATTTGTTGATTTGTTGATTTGTTGATTTGTTGATTTGTTGATTTGTTGATTTGTTGATTTGTTGATTAAAAAATATTTTTTATTTTAAAATATCAAATTTGGGTTAATGATTTTTAAAAGTCTTACACTAAAATCTCACAGTTTGGTAATGCCACTTTTATTTCTTCGGAAATTTCTAATGGGTGCGGATCGTTTTTGAGTCGATTGTAGCGTAGGTCTAGGACTTGAAGTTGAGGCATTGCTTTGAGTGTAGAAGGGAAAGTTTTAAAATTATTCATTTGTAGATTTAGATGTGTTAGTTGTTTCATTTTTTGTACAGACTTTGGGATGCTTCCTAAAAAATTAAAAGAAAGATCGATTTTTTTTAAATCTTTGAGGTCTCCGAAATTAGCAGGAAGAGAGGTGAATTTACAATTGTGAAAATCAGCTGTTTCAATCAACGGTACATGATCTACAATATCGGCTGGAAACTTCGCAGCGGTTCTCATACTATAAAAAATAACTGATTCAAGATCTTTATCTCGCCAATCTTTAAACCCTAATCCTGCTCGATAATTAAGGTGGGTATCTTCCATCATTGCTCGTAAGGCAGCGGTTCGTTCGGAGCAAGGTTCATGAAAATGATAGAGTATATAGCGCAGACCTTTTTTATATCGTTTATGAAAGAGTAAAGATAATTTTGCGGCTGCCGCACGAGAAGTGGTGCGTGCTAGTTTTTCTAATTTTTTATTAATTTCTTGTGCTTTTACTTTTCCTGATAAGCTCGTAAATCGTTGGGCATCTGCAATAATCGGTAGATACTCTTTGGGGGCATGTTGATCTAAGAGTTTTTTGGCAACACCTCTAGTTTTTGCGTCTGGACAAGATTTGTAAATCACCAAAACAGTATCAATCAATTCATCTGGAACACCTCCATTTTTAAGCATTTCTAGTCCGACCAAGATGCTCCCCGAATCGGCGCTTTCTAATAATGGTAAAAGATTATTATTAATATCTAGCTCACCTGAATCTACGGCTGCTTCGATAAAACCTGGTGCATCAGATTTGAAGCGTTCATAGAGATCAGATTCTGAAATAATCTTAAATTTCTTGTCTTTTAGCTCTTCGTATTTTCTAGGATTTTTACCAATCAGCACGTGTGTTACTTGATCTGAAAATTTGGTCGCTAAAGGTATTTTTAAGATTTCTAGTTTTTCTTTAATCTCTGTTTTTTTACGACCGGGTGTTCCTGCAATATAGAGTTGAGATTTAGTACCAAGAGATTTTATATTTTTCTCGCGGCTACTAATTTCTTGTAGTTGTTTTTGTAAAATAGTGCGTAGATCGATATGACTAACATTCATCAAGGTCAATAAATCGTTAGTTGAAAAACCGGGTAAATCTTTTAGTTTTTTCACTTTAGAAATAATCCGAAAATATCGCTCTTTATCTACTTGTTCTATTTTTGATTTTCCTAACGCGGCACCGATACTTAGCACGCTTTCTAATGGCAAGGCAAATAATTTATAATCGTTGATGCGATCTTCGTACCCAGTATGCGTCGCAAATTTAGGGCGAGATAATATTGGAATTTGTTTTTTTGAAATCAGCTGATACGGAGACTGAATATAATGTTCCGACATAAAAAGAGATTTCAATTTTGGTAGACTATGAATAAAAGATAGATCATCGAAGACTTTTTCTTTTCCATTTATTCTTAATTCTCTAAGCTTATCAAAACTACTCCAGTCGGCAGGAATTTCCATATTCGCATCTATGAACATTTGTAGATTTTCCACCCCTTTAAACTTAAAAATATATTCTGGAAAAGGAGCTTGCGTTTGTCCGGCATTTAGTACTACCCTTCTAAATGATCGAGTAAAAAAGTAATCGGGCAATTGAGTCGTTCCTGGACTATGAATGATCAAATCTTGGAAAGGACGAGCAGGATGATTTTTAAATACGGCCTCTAAATAAACCGCTAATTCATCAGGCATTAACAACGGGATAGTTAAATATCCATTGCGATTAGAAAATGCTTCTAAGAAAGTCTCAAAAACTCTTTTTCGGTCTGGGTGGGTGCCGTCATCTACTTTTAAAAACTCAAAATAAGAATTGCCCGAACGACGAAAATCTGTATAAAAAATATCTGCTACTAATGACCGATCAAAATGTGTTTTAAAATAATATTCGTGCACTTTAAAATTGTTCCGCTTGACAGATTCTCGGATTTTCCGAATTTGGTCATCGGTTGTTTGTGGTATCAAAAATTCGATCACTTCGTTAGATAATCTTTCACTTTCAGTCGTCAAAGCAATAGTCATCAATGGGCCTATAAACCGTTGATTAAAAGAACTATTTTTCAACATTTCTAACACTAAATTATCATTTGGCCCAGGACCGCTATAAATTAATGCTAATATTTTTTCGTCAATGGTTGATTGTTCTGAAGGGTTCATATTTTATGTAAATAAATGAGGAAATTTTAGTGAAGCCTGCACGTCTACATCTTATTTAATAATAACATCGCTACTTCTGGGTCGGTCATCACTCCTTTTAATGCCGTATTATCGGAGCTCACTAAATCTTGTAATAAGGTCAGACGTAAGTCGTTAGGGATAATATCCATTTTGATAAAAGACTGAATATTTTTTATCTCATCCTTATTTGGTTTGATCTTATTTAGTGTTAAATAATTGACCATCCGAGTACAAAGTGTCGCAATAATATCTACTCGTAAGACTTCTTGTTGTACGATACCACGTAAGGGTTTGTAGACCGCATTTTCAAAGTTTTTCGTTTTTAAAATTTCTTCTGAGGTGACCAATTCAGAGAGGTTTTGTTGAATAAAAGAAATAAAAGAAGCAACCGTTTCTTCATCCAAACAGGAAGAGCCCATCATCTGAATCAGCGGTAATTCGGCATTAAAATCTTTGATACTTTCGATACTCTGAAAGAATTGTACGAGCGATCGCGGAGTTGTTCGTTGCCCTTGAGCAATCTCTGGATAGGTCAAAACGAAGTTGATACATCGAGAGTCTACCTCATTTTTTTCTGCCCATACGGCCCAAGCTTTGGGGTCAAAATTCATCGTGATATGCATCATCCGTGTAAGCATCGCGTTATCCATTGGTGTAACGGAATAGTCTCCTCCATCTGGATTTGCAGTAAGGACGATTTGCCAAAGCGGAGGTAATTTCCAACTAACCAATTCATAATTTTGAAGGAGCTGCATAATTCCTCGAAGGATCCGATCATCGGCTCGATTAACATCATCAATTAAAAGGATGCCTGGTCCTTCTTCGGTTGGTACCCAATCAGGGCTACTAAAAACCGTTTTCCCGTTTTCGATGGCAGGCATTCCTACGAGGTCTCCCATTTCTTCAAATTGTGCGGGAGCGATATAGGCCCATTGATATCCTTTGGCTTCCGCGATTTGTTGGACCATTTCTGTTTTACCAATTCCGTGGGTTCCCCAGATGCAAATAGGGGATTTTTTATGTCCTCGTTTTTCGGAATTGAGGTTGGTGGTAATGATATGTTCGGTAAATTTTTGTACTTCAGTGGCATTGGAGGTGACACCGTAGAAAACGTAGTTGTGTTTTTGATTTGACATTTTTTTTTAATTGTTGAAGCGCTTCGCTTGTTGAAACACTTCGTTTGTTGAAGCGCTTCGCTTGTTGAATCGTTGAGTTTGCTCTAAAAAGTGTTTTTCTCGCAGAGTTCGCAGAGACGCAGAGACCTTCTTACGTGTATATCTTTTAGCGTGAATAATTTAAACATAAAAATATTATTAAATATATTCTAGATCTTTTGATTT
>JALZUU010000424.1 GCA_023300665.1 Saprospiraceae bacterium
AAATTCTAGTTTTCGATTTTTTTATATCAAACTTACTTTAAAATCTTCGCCGTCTTAAGCCCTTGTTCTAATCGTTTTAGATGCAAAGGAATATCTTTGATAGCTTCAATAGATTGGGTATGATATTTCTTAAAACTACCATCTACTACCGTTGCTTTATTGGTTGCAGCGTTTAATTTAGAAAGAAGACCGATTAGTTTGTTAAAATCTTGAGTGTCCATAATCGATAAATTAATAGGTGATTAAATAAATTTAGTGCGTAGGTTAAATTAATTACCCTACTTTGATTTATTTGGGGTAAGTACTTGGACAAAATTATTGATAGATTATGACCAAGGATATTTTTTGTGCTAGTCAATGCGCAAAAACCGGAGTTATGCCGTAGCATAATGAGGATTTTTGTAAAGCAGAATAGCGCAAAAAGATCCAGTCATGAGTTATCGTTTAATTTGTCCATGTACTTATTATTATTTAATTGAATAAAACCTTTACCAAAGGATGACCTTTGATATAGTGTAGAGTAGTAAGTATATTTTGGTTATGAATTCAATGTAAAATATCGTCTGTAGGTATCGATATTTATAAGATACGAAAAAAATGCGAAACAAGCAATTCTCAAAATAAAAATAATGAAATTTAGATTTATTTAGTTTTTTATACTGCTAATAACAGAAATATAAAAAGATTGTTCACGCTTCCTTATTAAATAACGGAAGTTGATAAATAATTGTTACACCAACTATGTTAAACTTTAATCAGCTATGTTGGTCAAGGACAGAAATATAGATTGAAGTTGTTTGAATAAACCTGTCCAATTTATGCCTTCCGTGTCATTTTAGGAACTTCTTTGACGACCATGCTCATCGTACCTCGAATGTATTCCTCAAAAAGAATAATTTTTCCACTAGAAAGTGTATCGACTATTTCATCTGTGTAATGACGGATGGTGATTAATTCTAAATCCCGATCGACCACTAATTTAAAATCCTTTTCCAATTCTATAATTAATTGCGCTAGACGTTCAGATCGTTCTGTCACACAAACGGTAAAGCTGATCGCCATATTTTGCATCATATTTATCTTAATACGGTATTTATCAAACTGTTGAAAAAGAAATCCTAGGTGTCGTTCTGCTACAAAAGAAAAATCACGCGTAGAAATATGCAATAAAACCTGATTAGGTTCTACCACTACGACGGGAGGATAGCTGGCATTTACATCTGTGGTAATCAAGGTCCCTTCTCCCGCAGGATCAACAAAGGATTTTACGTACAATGGTATATTCTTATTCTCTAGCGGTTTGATCGTTTTAGGATGAATAACTTTTGCGCCGTAGTAGGTCATCTCGATTGCCTCTTTGTAAGAAAGTCGATCAATCTTTTGCACATTTTCAAAAAGGCGAGGATCTCCAGTTAAGATCCCTGGAACATCTTTCCAGATACTCAAGCTTTCTGCATTCAGTTGGTAAGCAAAAATAGCGGCAGAATAATCAGAACCTTCTCTTCCCAGAGTGGTGGTAAAATTCTCTTGAGTTCCACCAATAAAACCTTGGGTAACAACTAGATTATTTTTTTCAAAAAGGCTGGGTAATTTTTTATCGCAAAGTGATTCTGTTGTCTCCCAATCTACACTACCCTCTCGAAAAGTATCATCCGTTCGAATAACATCACGGGCATCAAGCCAAACGGCGGATTCTCCTTCGTTTGCTAAAAATGCTGCCAACATTCGGGTAGAAGCCATTTCGCCAATCGACACAATTTGATCATAGATATAATCATAACTATCCTGTGGCTCCTCTTCAATGATCCATTCAATTTCTACGAAAGTATCATTCAGTAAAGAATAAATTGTATGTTCTTCGCCAAATAATTCTAAAGCTACTTGATAATGCGCTTGCTTCACTTCTTCCAATAATTCAAAAGCATCTCCTGTTTTTTTAATATAGGCCGTCACTACTTTTTCCAATGCATTCGTTGTTTTCCCCATCGCAGAAACAACGATCATAATTTTTTCTTTAGAATGTTTTTTTAAAATATTTGCGACATTTCTAATAGCATCTGCATCTTTTACCGATGCTCCTCCAAACTTAAATACCTTCGTAGTCTTCGTCATAAAACTTGATTTTTAAAATTTGGCTGCAAAGGTAATAAAAATCAATCTTTGGAATTGATTGGAAAAGAAAAACCATCGTAGTTATTGGAAAAAATTACAAAACGATTAGACAACCGTTATAGAGTGGAAAAGAAAAAGACCATTCAGACTACCGTAAGGTGCTTTTGGACCCCGAAATAAAAATGGTTGAGGGAGCCAATGTGTTTTCTGTAATCCTCCTGTCCTACTCCGAAAAGTAGAAACCGGACAAGTCAACGGTTGAGGCCCGCCATACCGACACGCTGAGACCGATCCTCAATGTAAATGTGTTGGGCCAAAGCTTTCAGGGTAGCTGAATGGATTTCTTTTAGTAGCTGAGTACCACGGCACAAATATATCCAATTTTTTCATATATTCTCTAAAAATTCTGGTAAATTCCATCTGTTTTTCTAGATGGATTTGAATCATCGCTGAGTCTAAATACTGGCTAGGGAGAACGTTAATACTTCATTATTTTTTGCGTAATCCATTCATTTTGATCTTCAGAAAAAACACTGATTAGATAAATACCTATCGGAAGACGGTTGATCGAAATTTCATTTGTTGATACTTCTGAATCAACTACTAATTCTTCTGATACCAATCTACCTAAAGCATCTACTATTCGTATTTTTGAAACTTGGCAATCTGGACAGGCTACTGAAATAGATGCACGAGCAGGATTAGGAAAGATATTTAATCCTAAATCATCTTCGTCCGTACCTCCTCCAGTAGTTGCTTCTTCTAGTACATAAGAAACCCATGGACGAGCTTGTTTAATGATCAACTGATCTTCGCTCGTAATTTTATATTCTATGTCCATCGCAAAATTTTCTTTTCCTACAGCATCATAAAGAATCGCAAATTCATCATGAATTACAGAAAGATAATCTCTCATCTGATCTAAATAAATAGGTCCCATAATTAAAGTATCCGACGGAATAAAATTAGAGCGCTGAACAACAATAAAACCAGTTTCAGAATTAAAAAATCGATCTAATAAAATTTCTTCTGGTACAGCAGCAGCACCAGGATTGGTAACAAGTTCTTCACCAACTTGAGAATTTAAATAAAAATGATGATCAATATTAAAAACAGGATCAATGCTCACTCCTACGCCATTTGCTTTTTCTTCTTGATAATTTGGATGACACAAGATCCCCATAGAAGTATTGAATTGGTTAATTCTATAAAAGTCTCTTTCTTCAAAGGCTCTCAAATTCCAAAGGCTCGCGTATACCTGCTTGACGGATTTAGAAATATGACCTTCGTCGGGATGTTGTGTTTTAGAATCATAAAGTCCTGCACCATTAAATCCGGGTAAATCTTCATTATTGGTACTTGATCGACATCTAATAGAAATACCTTCCGGAAAGGCAGCTTGTAGCGTCGATAACTCTGTCACCATCCAATCAGGCAGTGTTGCATCTTTGATTTTTTTTCGAAAATCTTTTAATAAATCGCTGCGTAATTCTCTATCTATCTCAAAATTAGGCGTTTCCATAATCGTTCTGATCTCATCAAAAAACTGATTATGTTTCATAAATTCTTGGTAATAATAAAATGGAATCCCAAACCCATTTGGAATCGTTCCTTCTGGAAATCCAAAAGTTCGCATGGTAGCAATATTGGTACATTTTGCCCCAAAGCCATCAAACATATCAAAGGTAATTTCACTTAAAGGTAAAATATCTTGGTAATCCAAATTAAGAGGTGGTTCCTGAATTTCAGGAGACCTCAGATCTTCGAACCAATCATTTACTTCTTCTATTGAGGCTTCTCTAATCACATATGCATCTTGTTCTACCTTAAAATATACATAACTATTGAGGAGGTTGGCAATCGAGTCAATCGCTAAAGGATCCTTAATAAAAGCATTAGGAATATTGTTTTGGATAGCTCGTAAATTAACGTGAGATAGTGGAGTCTGAATCACAGAAGTAATAATTCCACCTACTCGAGGAAGATTATTTGGTAAAATATCATAAATCACTAAATCTCTTGTTCCCGGTATTTCGTCTGAACTTACGGTACGAAGAAAACCATAACCTTCTGCTTTATTTAATCCCCAATAATCAATGCCTCCATATAAATCTTCTTCCAAAACGATTGGCACTCTAGACTCCTCGTACAAGTCTGTATCTCGTTCGTATTCATCTTCACTAAGTTCTGTAATTAGGTAGGATAAATTATTTTCTAAAAAAAACATATTAGCGGCTAAGAGCTCATGAGTTCTTTGCACCACTTCAAAATCTTTTCCAAGTCCATTACTATAATTAAAAACAAAAGTTCCTAGATTTCCATTATTGGCAATGGTCGTGGGATGAAAAATAATTTGTCCTCTTTTTATTTGATCTCCTAAAAATTCAATACCTAAAGCATCTGCAAAATCACCATGCAATTCGTAACGTTCACTATTGATAAAATAGACTTTGGGTTGATCTGAATCAAAATCAGAAATCATAAATTTGACAAAAACTTTTCCATTTAAAAATTCAGAATACTGAACAACATCTTTGGTAACCGATAATTTAGTGAAATTGGAAAAGCTATCAATAGCCATTAACCCGTCCTCTTCATCAATCGACGCGGCCGCGTTAAAAGGATTATCAACCGGAATGTTTTGGTACTCCGTCATGTCATCTATTCCATCTCCATCTGTATCAAACGGCGTATTAATTGGATATGCTAAAACCTGATAGTAAGCTTGAGGATAAGCTTCCAAAACTTCTGAAACGATGGTCGTTCCCGTTTTTCCTAAAGTCATAGAAACCGGTATCCTTTCATTTGAATCTTCTGTTGTTTTAACTTTTAGAATATAATAAAGATCAGGGGTTGAATTTATTTCTAGCTGAACTTGTCCCAAATCATTTACGCTGTATCCTACTATCGGCACTTCTTGACCATAAATCAGCTGGGTACTGACTAAGATGACAAAGAAAAAAGTAATTATTCTAAACATATCATTGCGTCTTTTGAAGTGCTTGAAATTGTTCAAGTAAGTGCTTGATTGACATTTCTTAATACAAAATATCATAAAAATAGTTGTATAATGCTATTCTTTTCTAAATAAAACTGAGTGCTTGTCAAAAGCGGACAGTTAATACAAAGAAGTTGTTCTCAAAAATATTAAAAAAAAAGGCATAAGTACACCTTAGTGTAACTTATGCCAACCGTTCACCCGGAGGTAAACAACGATTTGCCATTATTATTTTTTACCGGGAAACAGTGATTTATGTGTTGGATTAGTTGATCGTTATTCACGACCAATCAATCTCTAGTCTACATTATCATGTAGAAAACTATTGTCTTCTCGAATCTCCGGTTCTGCATCATCGCTGATCGTCCACTTACTACGATCTGTATCAGAAGAATGAGGCACGTCATCTAAGTTTACTTTACGACGTAAATAAGCTGGCTCATTTTCCATGTCTACCACAGTCTGTGGATTATTAAGTTTTAGATTAGCGATGCGTTTGCGTTCTTGCTCTCGACGTAACGCTTCCATTTCACGACGACGTCGATCTTCTTCTTGCATACGTTCTTTGTCTACTGCTTTTACGTAAGGTTCTTTATAAGAATATGGTGTACCCGTTGGACGGTAATCTGTCGCTGGACGAACATCTTCAAATTCTATGGTTCTACTTGTCTCACCACTATTGTGTCCTGTATCATATAGAGAAGTTTTCTTTGGTTGATCAGAATCCAATGGTACGACAATCTTTTCTACTTCCGCTTCGAACTTATTATTTTTACGGTGTTCAAAACCAGTAGCAATTACGGTAACGCTAATTTTTTCACCGAGGTCTTCATCGTAGCAATTACCCCAGATTAAGTTGGTACCATATCCAGCTTCTTCTTGAACAAATTCAGTAATTTCAAAAATCTCGTCCATGGTTACTTCACTAGAACCAGAACTAATATTAACTAAGATATGCTTTGCCCCCCGAATATCATTGTCTTCCAATAGCGGACTGTTCAATGCTTCGTCAATTGCATTTTTTGCTCGATCTTGACCTTCGGCCATGGAAGTACCCATGATGGCTACCCCACTATCTCGCATTACGGTGTTTACATCCTCAAAATCCACGTTTACATAACCTGCAACGGTGATAATTTCCGCAATACCTTTAGCAGCAGTAGATAAGATACTGTCCGCTTTAGAAAAGGCTTGGGTTAAAGAAAGGTTTCCGTGAATTTCACGAAGTTTATCGTTAGAGATAACGATTAAAGTATCTACATTCTTTTTCAACTCATCTAATCCTTCAACCCCTTGTGTAGTTCGCTGACGACCTTCAAAAGTAAAAGGCAACGTAACAATACCTACCGTTAAAATGTCCATTTCTTGTGCAGCCTTAGCAATGATTGGAGCAGCTCCTGTTCCAGTACCACCACCCATTCCGGCAGTTACAAATAACATTTTAGTATTATCCGCTAAAAATCTTTTGACTTCTTCAATTGATTCAAGGCAAGCCTGACGACCAATTATTGGTTTAGATCCAGCTCCACGACCATCGGTAAGTTCAGGTCCTAGCGAAATACGCTTAGGTACTGGGCTCAAATCCATGGCTTGGCTATCTGTATTACAAATAGCGAAATCCACACCGTGAATTCCGAGGTTATACATGTGGGTTACAGCATTACTACCACCACCACCGACTCCGATGACCTTAATAATAGATGCTTCTTCTTTTGGCAAATCAAAATGCATAATATTCTTTTTAAGTGTTTTTAATTAAATATGTTTTCAGATGGTTTTATTTAAACAATCAATTCAAAATTAAAGGCCTAGATTAAAATTCTTTATCTTCTTCGGTTTCAAAAAATTCCTTCGTTTTACGGAATAATTTATCATACCAAGTTTTTGAATTAGCGGCAACTAATTCTTCGTCTATAACTTCTTCTTCTACCATAGTTGCTTCGTTTTCAACTACTGGTGTTTCTTCTTTTGGTGCTTCCATGTAATCAGAGTAATCAATGATTCCACGTTCAACATCACTAATACCTCTAAACAATAAACCGAGGCCTGTCGCAAAAATTGGACTACAAATTTCTTGCTTATAACCATGTCCTAAATGCTCTACAGGAATTCCCACTCTACATCCCATACCTGTATGAAACTCCGTGAGTTTGTCTAAGTGATTTAGTAAAGCGCCACCTCCCGTCAGTACAATACCACCGATTAGGTTACGTTCAAATCCAGATTTTCTGATTTCCCAAATTACATAATCAAGGATTTCTTCTACTCTTGCTTGAATAATCAAGGCTAGATTTTTTTCAGAAATTTCTTTTGGTTCCCGTCCTTTCAAACCAGGAATTGTAATAATTCTATTATCATAAACTTCTTCTGCCATAGCGGATCCAAAGTTACGTTTCAATTTTTCTGCTTGGTCTTGTAGTACCATGCAGCCTTCTTTGATATCTCTCGTCACCACATTTCCACCAAAAGGAATTACTGCAGTATGACGTACGATTCCTTCGTGGAAAATAGTAATATCGGTTGTTCCACCTCCAATATCTACCAGCGCTACCCCTGCTTCTTTTTCTTCACCGCTCAAGATAGCTTCTGAAGAAGCAATCGGCTCCAAAGTCATGTCTGCTACTTTAAGACCTACTCTTTCTACACATCGGTGAATATTATTAGAAGCCGAAATTTGACCAGTAATAATATGGAAGTTCGCTTCCAATCGAACCCCAGACATTCCAATTGGATCTGTGATTCCTTGTTCACCATCCACGGTATATTCTTGTGGAATAACATGTAGGATTTTATCGCCAGGAGGTAAGACCAACTTGTACATATCCGTAATTAATTTTTGGATATCAGTTGCATCAATTTCGGTAAGATCGCTTTCACGGGTAAGAATACCTCTGTGTTGTACACTTTTAATGTGCTGTCCAGCAATTCCTACGTGTACCACTTTCACCTCTTTCCCTGTTTGGCGTTCAACGATGGCAATTGCCTGTTTGATTGCTTTTACAGTTTTTTCGATGTTAGAGACAACTCCGCGGGAAACGCCTTCAGATTCTACTTTACCGATGGCAAGAATCTGGACTTTACCATTCGCATCCCTTCGCCCAGCGATGGCGCATACTTTAGTAGTCCCGATGTCAAGGGCTACCACAACGGGAGCGTCGTGTAAATTTTTGTTTTCCATCATAGTACTTTTTTTGGTAGGGAGTCGGCTGATTAAGTTTTGGTTACCGTTTTTTACACACTACCTGATTTTTAAATTTTAAATTGATTGTTTTATATTTATTCCATCCCATTCGGGACATGGCTTCATGATAAAAGGTTTTTAAGCGGAATATTTTATCATCAAGCTCTTCTGTATTTCCTATTACGATCCGCTGATCTCCCACTATGGGTACCATCTGCAATTCGTTTTTTCGGCTTACGTGAATCTGTCCAACTAAATTTTCTAAAAATTCATCTTTTAGAATCTTTTCAGTCAATTCGAAAACAGCACGTAAATTATTATTATCTGCTGTTGGAAAATCCGGATCATATGGTGGAATATTTCCAGTAGCTACAATTACGCGTGCCGTAAAATGATCCGATAAATTCATCTTGATTCCTGTATGATCCAAATAATATTGCTGTCCATCTCGGTCTATGATCCGTACAATTGGTTCACGTTGCTTAATATCCAAATGCACTACTTCTTCTGCATCAACGTAAGCATCTGCAGATAGTACAAATGAAGCATCTTCTAGTACGTGCTCCATCCGTTCCATATTCAAATCACCAAGCGGTTCTCCAACTATTTCGTGACCAAAAGCACGTTCAATTATTTCTAGTACATCTTCCGCTTTAAGCAGAAAATCTCCAGAATGTAATGCTTCTATTTCAAAAACTACATCAGTAGCTCGGCTGGATTTTTTACGCTGCACTGTAGTAACAATAATCACCGCCACCAAAAAAACCGTCGCATAGGCTAAGATACGGCCTAGCATATTGTCTTTTAATTGTTTTTTAGCCATGGATCAGTTGTTCTTTAATGGGTAAAACCAAGGTGTCAATATCCCCAGCACCCAATGTCATTAAAACTTCTAAATCTTTATTGGCTAACAATTCCAGCAAATCCTGCTTAGTTGTCAATACTTTAGCATCGTTGGTAATTAGTTTATAAATAGCTTGCGCATCTACACCAGCAATCGGTAATTCTCGTGCTGGATAAATATCCAGCAGAATTACTTCATCCAGGGTGCTAAGTACTTCCCCAAATCCCGTCAAAAAATCCCTCGTTCGACTAAAGAGATGTGGTTGAAAGACACCTATAATTTTTTTAGTTGGAAACAAAACTCTCGCTGCATGAATGGCAGCACGAAGTTCGGAGGGATGATGTGCGTAATCGTCAATATAAACTACTTTTTCATCACGATAAATAATTTCAAATCTTCGTTTTATTCCTTTGAATGAAACGAGCGACCGACGAATCGCTTCGGCCGATACACCTAACCCCAACGCGACAGCAATAGCCGCAGTGGCATTTTCGATATTATGATGTCCAGGTAAATTAAATTGAAGATTAATAATATCGGCCATTTTGGATTTAAAATCAAATACAAAATATCCGTCCACAACCTTTATGTTGGTAGCATAAAAATCTCCAAGTTCTAATCCGTAAGTTTTTACGTTCCCCTGAACTTTATTCTTTTTCAAATATTCGGTTATCCACTTTTGGTTAACCAATAATTTTCCATGATCTTTTACTTGAGATCCGAAAATTCTAAATCCATTTTTTACTGCTTCATCTGCTCCATAAATATCCAGATGATCTGCATCCATCGAAAGGATTACTGCAATTTCTGGATGTAAATGCAAAAAAGAACGATCGTATTCATCCGCTTCTACTACGACCCAATCTGATTTTCCTTCCACATAATTAGAAGAAAAATTATTGGCAATACCACCTAAAAAAGCGGTACAATCAATACCACCTTCCCGCAATACATGCGTAAGAATAGAAGTCGTTGTCGTCTTACCATGTGTACCTGCTATCGCGATGGTTTTTTGGGTACGACTAATCATTCCCAAAACTTCTGCTCTTTTTTTCAACGGAAAATTCTGATTACGAAAATAATTTAGTTCGCGATGATCATCCGGAATAGCAGGGGTATACACCACTAAATCAATTCCTTTTGGTATCTGCGAAATATCATCTTCATAATGAATCATCATACCTTCCTCTACCAACTTTTTGGTTAGCGTAGTGGCAGTTTTGTCATATCCAAAAACTGCTACGTTTCGACCATTGAAATAACGCGCCAGTGCACTCATCCCAATACCACCGATCCCGATGAAATACACTTTTTGAATATCGTTCACAGCAACTTTTATTTTTTATATCTATAATTCACTGTTTATCAACTAAATAAACAAAGGATATATCGTATTTAAAAAAATATACATATCTGGTGCTTTTTTATAAAATTGTGCACTATTTTATTTACTTCAAAGGGATTTAAAATCTAAAATCCACTTATTTTTTAACAATTGATCGCAAAGTTGTGACGATTTCTCGGGCGGCATTCGGCCTTGCCATCCGGCGAATATTTGTCTCCAATGCTGTTCGAGCAGCATCATCTTTTAATAGATTCATTGCTTTCTCAATCATTTGGTTACCATCTTTATCTTTCAACATTTGGGCTGCTTCGTTCCGAATGAGGGCCATCGCATTTTTGGTTTGATGGTCTCCAGTTACATTCGGTGAAGGAATAAAAATCGCTGCCTTTCCTACCAGACAGAGCTCTGAAATGGTCAGTGCTCCAGCGCGACAAATCACTATATCTGCTGCAGCGTAGGCTAAGTCCATTCGATCGATAAATTCCATTTGTCGAACATTATCTAGTTGAGCAGTAGCTGATTTTTTATAATCCGCATGGTAAAATTTTCCTGCTTGCCAGATTACTTGGATATTATCTGTTGCTTTCAACAGATCCGTATTATTGGCCATTCCATCGTTTAAGGTTTTCGCGCCAAGGCTTCCTCCAAAAACAAGGATGGTCTTTTTATTTTCTAATCCAAAATGAGTCAAAGCTTTTTCTCGCTGGTCCTCCATCTCCCAGATATCACTTCGAACTGGATTTCCGGTGTAGACTATTTTATCAGCTGGAAAGAAATTTTGCATTTCATCATATGCTACACAAACTTTTTCTACACTTGCTTTCAACATCTTATTGCTAACTCCGGCATAAGAGTTTTGCTCTTGGATGATCGTTGGAATTCCCATCCAACTCGCCATTGCTAAAGTTGGATAACTCGCGTACCCTCCTACTCCAATTGCGACGTCCGGTTTAAATCTCCGAATGATTCCTCGTGCTTTCCACCAGCTGTGCAATAATTTAAATGGAAACGCCAGATTTTGTAAAGTCAACCGACGTTGAAATCCACTAATCCACAATCCTTCAATTGGATATCCCGCTTTCGGGACTTTTTCCATTTCCATTTTACCTGTTGCTCCTACAAATTGTATTTTAGCATTAGGCACTTGTTTTTTTATTTCATTAGCAATCGCAATCGCCGGATATACATGACCTCCGGTTCCTCCGCCACTAATTATTACGTTCAGTTGATCCTGCTCCATAATTTATATTTTTTCAATATATCGGCTCACACTCAGGATCATTCCAAAGGCTATACTCGAAAATATAATAGAGGTTCCTCCCATACTAACCATCGGCAAAGTCAATCCGGTCACCGGAACCAAGTGTACAGAAACCGCAATATTTGCCAATGCCTGAATACAGATAATCAACCCAAGTCCAAGTACGAGCATCGCGCCGAATGCTTTTGGACTATTGGTAATAATCCGGACGATTCGAAAGAATAATAGCACATACATCGAAATGACCGTTAAAGCACCAATCAACCCATATTCTTCAATAATAATCGCAAAGATAAAATCAGAATAAGGCGCCGGTAAAAAATTACGCTGTATGCTATTTCCTGGTCCTAGTCCAAAAAGCCCACCATCTGCAATTGCGATTTTTGCTTGTTGAATTTGATAACCACCATCAGTATTATCTAAAAATTGATTCATTCGGCTGATCCAAGTTTCCACTCGAATTAATTCTGGATACATGGTTCCCAATGCAATCAAAAATCCGAAAGTAGCAACGCCCATGAGCAATAACCAGCTGATATCTCGAATGGCTACCCGCCCCATGATCATCATCATTAAACAGGTAACAAATAGGAGCATCGCTGTTGATAAATCAGCGGGTGCAATAAGTCCACAAATAATAATGATCGGCATTACGATCGGTAGGAATCCACTTTTGAAATCCTTAATATATTCTTGTTTAGAAGAAATGGCTCTCGCTACGTAAATGATCAAAGCCAATTTGGCAAAATCTGATGTTTGAAAAGTCATTTCAATAAACGGTAATTCAATCCAACGTCGTGCTTGATTTACATCCGTTCCAAAAGCTATGGTATAGACCAATAGCGGAATGGATACTAAAAGCAGCAACGGCGAGATCCGCAAGAATCTCGTATAGTGCATTTGGTAACAGGCCGTTGTCAGTACCAATCCACCTATGATAAAAAGCAGGTGCTTGATCAAGTAAAACTCTGTGTTACCACCTCGCTCCTTAAAAGCAATATGACCCGTAGAACTATACACAATCAAAACAGAGAATAGCGCTAGCACGATGACAATCATCCAGATCGCATGGTCTCCCTTTAATTTTGTGTATAATTTAGATCCAAGTGTCATGTGTTAACTTCTTAATTCGTCCTAGATATTTTTTGTCATTTCTACCTCCCAGCCCCCTAAAGGAGTAGCCCCTAACCCGCAAATATCAAGTAGTATGGGTTTACAATTTTTCTTAAAATCTAGGACTCATATCCTTTTGTTATTGCTGTAAACTGTTCTCCTCTGTCTACATAATTTTTAAATAAGTCAAAACTTGCGCAGGCTGGAGACAATAAAATTTGATCTCCAGACTTCGCCATATTACGACTTTTATTAATTGCCATCTCCATACTATCAGCCTCTACAATTTTTTCTATAATAGTAGAAAAGGTTGCTTTTATTTTTTCGTTATCAATCCCGAGACAGACAATTCCTTTTACTTTTTCTTTAATTAAAGGAAGAATTGCTCCGTAATCATTTCCTTTGTCCACTCCTCCGATAATCAATACAATAGGTCCTTCGACTGCTTGTAGTGCATAGTAAACCGAATCTACATTGGTTGCTTTACTATCGTTGATATAGGTTACTCCATCAATGGTCGCAATTACTTCTAAACGATGAGGGGAGTTTTTAAAATTCTCCAATCCTCGTTGTATATCTGCTCCACTTACGCCTTGCGAAAGTGCGGCATGAATGGCACATTCTGCATTAAATCGGTTATGAATTCCTTTAAGTGTTGTATTACTTAAATCAAAATCCGCTTCCCCATCAATGCTGACTTTCGAAGCATCCACAGTTTGCATTTTTACTGTTATACTATTCGGAAGTAGTTCTCTATTTTTTAAAAAATCTACTATATTTTTATCTTCTGTGTTAAAAATAAAAACATCTTCTTCTTCCTGATTTTTCATGATTCTAAATTTGGAAGCGATATAATTTTCCATTTTATAATCATAACGATCTAAATGATCTGGTGTAATATTCAGTAAAACAGATACATCAGGTTGAAAATATTCAATGCCATCTAATTGAAAACTGCTCAACTCCAACACATAGTATTCATGTGGAGCTACCGCAACCATCTCCGCAAAGCTATGTCCAATATTTCCACCTAATCCAACATCAAATCCTCCTGTTTTCAACAAGTGATAAGTTAGATTAGCGGTGGTTGTTTTACCATTACTTCCGGTGATTCCAAGAATCACTGAATTAGTATGCTTGCCCGCAAATTCAATTTCTGAAATTACTGGAATTCCAGCTTCCGTCAATGCTTTTATCAACGGTGTGTTATCCGGGATTCCCGGACTTTTCACAATCAAGTCTGCAGCAAAAATGCGTGCTTGATCATGATTATTTTCCTCGAAAGGAATATTGTTTTTTTCTAATTTTTCTCGGTACGCTGCTTTCAGTGTACCACTATCTGATAAAAATACTGGATGGCCTTTTACTTTTGCTAAAATAGCAGCACCTACTCCACTTTCTCCTCCGCCAAGTATTACAATCTTTTTCATAAAACTTACCTTATTTTAAGCGTTATGATCGTTAACGCAGCTAACAGTATTCCTACAATCCAAAACCGTATAACAATTTTCGCTTCGTGCATTTCTTTTTTTTGATAATGATGGTGCAATGGTGACATCAAAAATACCCGTCGTCCTTCCCCATATTTCTTTTTGGTGTGTTTAAAATAACTCACCTGAATCATGACAGATAATGTTTCTGCTAAAAACACTCCACACAAAATCGGAATCAGTAATTCTTTTCGAATCAAAATGGCAAAAGCCGCAATGACTCCTCCCAACATTAGACTTCCAGTATCGCCCATAAAGACTTTAGCTGGAAAAGAATTATACCATAAAAACCCAATACAGGCACCTACAAAACAGGCAGCGAAAATTAATAGTTCCCCTGTATCTGGTAGATATAGAATATTCAAATAATTAGCAGTGATCACGTTTCCTGAGAGATAAGCTAATACTCCCAAAGTAGCACCAATAATTCCACTAAGCCCTGTAGCCAATCCATCAATTCCATCCGTCAGGTTAGCTGAATTACTGACCGCTGTCACTATTAAAATGATAATAGGAATAAAAATTAACCAAACCATACTTCGAGCATTGTCCCCCAAAAAGGGCAATAACTGTGCATAGTCAAAACTATTACTTCCTAGGCTATCATGTTTAAAAAAAGGAACATTGGTCAACGTGGATTTTACTTTAGCCATTTTAATCATCGCATCAGACCCTACACTTCCTTCTTGTGTCCATGGAGTACCGATCACTTCGTATCCTTCATTTTCTGCGGTCGCTAATTCCATCCGAACGGTAATTCCGTCATGGTGAAGCATGGTCAATCCTACAATCAAACCAAGTCCTACTTGACCTACTATTTTAAACTTTCCACTCAATCCTTTTTTATCTTTTTTAAAAACTTTAATATAATCGTCTATAAAACCAATCGCGCCCATCCAAAGCGTGGCAACGATCATGACGATAATATAAATATTAGCAATTTTGGCCATCAATAAACACGGTAATAGAATAGCCAAAATGATCAAGATACCGCCCATGGTGGGGGTTCCTTCTTTTTCTTTTTGTCCAGCTAATCCGAGATCACGTACGGTTTCTCCAACTTGCAATTTTTTCAAAAGACGTATGATTCTTTCACCATACAGAATGCTGATAATCAGCGATATGATTAACGAAATTCCAGCCCGAAAACTTAGGTATTGATAAACTGGAGGAAGCCCCAGATCGTAAGTTTTATCTAACCACTGTAAAAAATAATACAGCATTCTAGCTGGCGTTTAGTATGCAGACTTATTTTGTTGGAGTTAGATATTGTTTAATTCCAGCAGTTTTAAGTCTTGTTTTGTTAAAAAAAATCTAACAGCAGCGACAAATATTTTTTATTTATCACTTGCTGTTAATTAAATCTGAGAATAAATTATTCTCATTCGAATAAAGGTTCTTTTGACTATTGAATATTTCTACCATTTTCTGCCTCCCGGCTCCGGCAGTGCCGCCGGAGAGTGGCTTCAATCCCGCAAATATTCAATAGTCAGTTTCTATATATTCAATTCCCTACGAAGCGAATATTTCTTTTATTATTTTTTGGTCATCAAATGGGTGTTTTACTCCTTTGATTTCCTGGTATTTTTCGTGTCCTTTTCCTGCTACGAGCACAAAATCTCCCGGACGTGCTAATTTGCAGGCAGTACGGATGGCTTGTTCTCGGTTGGTAATGGACAACACTTTATTTTTATCTTCTGGCGGTATTCCTTCTTCCATTTCTCGGATAATCATTTCAGGATCTTCAGATCTTGGATTATCAGAAGTTAGGATTACTTGATCACTATATCGAACTGCCACCTTTGCCATGATCGGTCGTTTTCGCTTATCTCGATCTCCTCCGCAACCAACCACTGTCAAAATCTGTTCTTTAGATCGACGAAGTTTTTTAAGCGTCGACAAAACTTTATCAAGGGCGTCTGGCGTATGTGCATAATCTACAATCGCATAAACAAAAGTTGTGGGATGAATCAAGTATTCAAACCGTCCTTCTGCTGATTGCAAATCGCTCATCTTCGTCAAGGTTTCCATTAGATCCATTCCTAGCAAATCTGCGGTGGCATAAACTGCCAAAAGATTATACGCGTTGAATCCTCCAATCAATCGACTGAAAAATTCTACTTCGTTTAATTCTAAATGTAAACCTGTTAAACTATTGTCAATGATTCGAGCTTTATAATCGGTCAACCGACGTAGGCTATACTTAGCAATTTTGGCTTTGGTATTTTGCACCATCACTTCCCCTTGCTTATCATCAATATTCGTCAACGCAAAAGCCGCTTTTGGCAAATCGTCAAAGAATTGTTTTTTTGCATAAATATAATCACGAAAAGTTCCATGATAATCTAAATGGTCGTGTGTCAAATTAGTAAAAACACCTCCAGTGAAAGTGATTCCTGCAATTCTTCTTTGATGAACAGCATGAGAACTAACTTCCATAAAAGCGTAATCACATCCTGCTTCAACCATCTGAGCCAGTAAGGCATTCAGACCTACTGCATCAGGTGTTGTGTGGGTGCTAGGAATTGTTTCTTTTGCAATTCGATTAGCAACCGTTGACAACAATCCTACTTTGTACCCCATTGACGTAAAGAGATCAAACAGCAAAGTGGCTGTGGTCGTCTTTCCATTGGTCCCCGTAATCCCTATCAGTTTTAACTGTTGAGATGGGTGACCATAAAAGGCGGCAGCCATTTGACCCAGCGCTTCTGCACTGTTGTCAACCAGTAGGTAGGTTATTTTTTTATCAATAGTAGCTGGTAATTGTTCCAAGACAATTACGCTCGCTCCATTGTCAATGGCTTTGTCAATAAATTGATGGCCATCTACGGCATGTCCTTTGACCGCAACGAATACATCTGCTGCTTTAACCTTACGTGAATCAAATACCAAATGATTGATCGAAAGGTCAATCGTCCCGATAATTTTTGTTACCGAAATATCATTTAATATGTTTTTTAAAGGCGTCAAAAGTCTCTGTTGTTAGGAAAAATATAGTAGCTCCGAAGAGCTACCACATTTCCTGTTTCATAGTGTAAGGAGTAAGAAAAAAGGAGATAGTGTTGCTCCAAATTCCTACAGGCCGAAGCCCAAATCCAGTGTTTCAAAAAATAGTGTTTTGATAGTCCCGTGTTTCAAGCGGCCTATCTTTTAAAATAGTGTTTCGACAATACCGTGTTTCAAGTGGTTTGTCTTTAAAAAAGTTAGAGTAAGTGTTTCAATCGTACTCTTTTCAAATTATAGTGTTTCATAACGGAGGAGTTCTCTGTTACGCGTATTAATTCAATTTAATTTTTATCGTTTGGTTTCTGGCTTTTGTTCCAGCGGTGATAGACTGATAGTGGACTTTTCCGACTCCAGTGGCTATCACATTTAAACCTAAATTTTCTAAAACATAAACCGCGTCCATCATGGTCATTCCTTTTACATTAGGAATAATAGATGCTGTTACATCTCTTGACAACAATGTTACCGTATCTCTTTCTGGTTGTAATACGGTCCAGTTTGATTCCGCTCGATTTTCATGAGGCAGTTTAAAATAATCCATTAGATATTTTACTGCGTCTTTTTTGCCGATATTCATCGTAGGCAATTCATAATCCACTAATTTTGGTTTAGCATATGAATTTATTCCTCGATGCATTTCGATTCGAGTAGCAAAACATTTATCTGCAATTTCTCGAAATACAGGTCCTGCTACATCTGCGCCATAGATCCCATTTTCTTTGGGATTTGTAATCATCACGATACAACTATAAACCGGATTTTCAGCCGGAAAATAACCTACAAAAGAAGCTCGGTGTTTAAGGTTTGCTTTTCTTCGATTAAACTTTCTATAATCGATTTGAGCAGTTCCAGTTTTGCCTGCAAAATTATAACGATCCGTATCCAGCTTTCTGGCTGTTCCGTTTTTCACCACTCCTTCGAGTAATGATTTTGCTCTAGCAATCGTTTCAGGTTTAGCAATATTTCTTTTAATTACTGTTGGTTTATATTTTCTAGTGGTGACGCCAAAATCTTGGATTTCAGAAACCAAATAAGGTCGCATCATTTGTCCATCATTCGCTACTGCGTTATAAAAAGTCAGTAGTTGTAATGGCGTAATCAACACCTCATAACCAATCGACATCCACGGAAGTGTAATTCCACTCCACTCCATTTCTTTATTGTAGGCTTCTTTAATAAAAGGAGGCGCTTCTCCTTCAATTTGAATCCCCGTTGGAAGATGTAAATTATACTTTCGTAATTGATTAATAAATTCTATCGCACCACCATCATCGCCAAAACCAGCTTCCACCATCTTAGCGATTCCAACGTTAGAAGATAATTCGAAAGCTCTTCTTACAGTTGCTTTTGTAAGGCCGTGTGGAGAAGAATCTTCCATTATTTCTTCATAAAAAGTGGTTCGACCTTCTTCCAGATCAATACTATCTTCTAGAGAAATAATTCCTTTGTCTAGTAGTGCCATCATGGGAGCCAACTTAAAAGTGGATCCTGGTTCGACGGCATCTCCTACTGCATGATTATAGGTTTCCCAAAGATTTCCTTTTTCTTTTTTTAGTCTTCCGACATTGGCTATTGCTCGAATAGCCCCTGTTTTTACATCCATCACCACGGCACATCCATGATCTGCATCGTGGTAATTAATGGAACGAACCAAAGCAGTCTGCGCAGTCTCTTGAAGTTCCACATTAATTGTTGTCAATAAGTCATGTCCGTTTTCCGGTTCAATTTCTGTAAGGTTATTAACTGGAATCCAGATATCGTTTCCGACATTTTGCATTAGTTTTTTACCTGCAGTACCTCCTAAGTCTTCATCAAAGAAACCTTCGAGTCCAACTTTATTAGCTCCTTCTCGCACAGAACCGATGGTACGGTTAGCTAGCATTTTAAAAGGACGATCACGTTTACTTTGTCTTTTAACAATAAAACCACCGCCAAATTGGCCTAAATTAAAAAGTGGAAATTTTTCAATCTTTTCCAGCTCTGTATAGGTGACATTTTTTTTGATTAACATATTCCGTGCTCCTGCTGCTCGTTGGTTAATCAATAAATTTCTATATCCACCAACGGTATTCTCAGTATCAACATACGTCGCTAAGCAATAAGCCAAAGAATCAATATTATTATTGAAATCTTCTTCTTTCATCCCTGTGGAGTTTAAATCCATCCGTATTTCAAAGAACGGTAGTGAGGTGGCCAACAATTTGCCATCCTCTGAAAGTATATTGCCTCGCTCGGCGATTACTTTTTCAAATTTTACTTGTTTATCTCCTTGTCTTCGCCACTTATCTCCTTCAGCGATCTGAATTTTGACCACTTGTCCAAAGAGAATAACAGCTAACAAAACGATTAGTGCTAAGACTCCGTAAACCCGATAGAGCACTTCATTTTTAATATCCGCCATGGCTATCCTATTTCTTCTTCATTTTTTTAGGAATCACAATTTTCTTCGGAGCTCCTTTTGGTATTCGTAGTCCTTCACTAGCCACGGACTTGGCAACTTTGGTTCTACGTGTACTGATCGTCAATTCAGATTGTATGGACATATAATGCCATCGAATCTCTTGTATTTCTTTTTGTAATGCCTGAATTTGTCTTACTTTTTTTTCAGACAAATGAGCATTAGCAATATATATGAGAACGAGAAAACTCAGAAATAAAACAAAAGGCAGATTTTTAAGGACTAGAGAAGCACTAAGGTCTCCTAGTTCAAAATAATCTTTAAGTTTTTTTTTCTTAGCCATTTGGTTCTACTAATTTTTCTGCAATTCTTAGTCTCGCACTGCGAGATCGGGAGTTTGCCTTCAATTCTTCTTCACTCGCCATGACTGATTTTTTGGTAATCAATTTAAATGGCCGACTGATATTACCATAAAAATCTTTTTCAAGTTCTCCGTCAAAATTCCCTGATTTAAAAAAGTTTTTTACCAAGCGATCTTCCAAAGAGTGATAAGACATGATGACTAATCTGCCACCGGGTTTTAGTACTTTTAAAGAAGCGGTTAAAAAGTCTTCTAAGACTTCCATTTCTTCGTTTACTTCAATCCGGATTGCCTGAAAGACCTGGGATAAATATTTATTTCGTTGGCCACGAATTACGGGATCAACTACTTTTAGAAAATCCCCGATCGTACGAATTTTTCGAACGTTACGATCTTTTACGATGGCCTGTGCCAGTGTTTTTGCGTTTCTCAATTCACCGTATCGACTAAAGATCGACTGAAGATCATCGGCAGAATAGGTATTGATTATATCATCTGCTTTTCGATCTCCTTTTTGGTTCATCCTCATGTCCAATTCCGCTTCAAAACGATAAGAGAATCCACGTTCGGCGACATCCAACTGATGAGAAGAAACGCCGAGGTCTCCGAGAATTCCATCTACTTTGCGCACGCCGTTTAAGCGGAGTGCTTTGTCGAGGTAGCGAAAATTTTGTTGAACAAACGTAAAATTCTCACCATCCAAGGTATTTGCTAGTGCATCTTCGTCCTGATCAAATCCATAGAGATGGCCAGTAGTATTTATTTTTTTCAAGATCTCCCTTGCGTGTCCTCCCCCACCAAACGTTGCATCGACATAAATTCCTGCGGGATCAATTTGCAGTCCTTCGATACATTCAGTGAGCATCACTGGATCATGGTAAGACATGACCTGACGGTGGATTGTAAGGATTAGGGGGAGCTGGTGGTGGTGTTGAAACACTGGTCCAGGTATCCTCTGCTAGTTTTCTAAAATCAGCAGGTTCTTGATTAATATCATTTAGGTAGGCTTCTTTATCCCAGATTTCTACTCTATCATCCATTCCTTGAAGAATTACCGTTTTTTTTATTCCAGCGTATTCGATCAACGATTTAGGTAATAAAATTCGGTCTGCACTGTCTGGTTCGAGGGGTGTGGCACCTCGATAAAAGTATCTTTTAAATGCCTGATTTCTTTCGATGTATCCATTTAAAGCTTTCACTTTGGCACTTTCATATTCCCAAACTGTCTTTGGAAACAATGTAAGATATGGTGTCATACCTCGATTGATCACATAATCAGGAGAACCAAATGCATGCAGCTGCTTTAAGAGCGTTGCGGGCAAGCGCAAACGACCTTTAGCGTCGATCTTACAGTCATATTCTCCTAATAATTGTGGCATTTGCTTACCTTTATTCGATATTTATCTCCAAAGCTAACATAAAATGACACATTTTCCCACTTTTTCCCACCAAAAAGGTAAAAAAAGTTATCAACAGTGTCGATCTGTCGATTTTTGTGGACTAAAATTAGCTAAAATATTAGTTAATCCAGTCATTAAGAGGTAGTTGAGTTTTCAGATTTCATTTTAGTGTTGGTGGCCTTTTTATCGTAATTGTGGAAAAGTCTTTGCCATCTCATCTTAATTACCCCGAGTGCTGCCTCGCTAATAATATTAGAATTCATCTTGGAATCGCCCAAAATTCGGTCTTTAAAAGTAATGGGTAATTCGACTATTTTAAACCCAAGAGAATGGACTGCATATTTCATTTCGATTTGAAAAGCATAGCCTACAAATCTTATTTTATCTAAATCGATATGTTCTAATGCTTCTCGTTTGTAGCAAACAAAACCAGCAGTAGGATCTTTGATGTTCATCCAAGTGATGGCTCGAACATATAGGGACGCACCGTAAGAAAGAGCTACCCTATCCCAAGGCCAGTTTTCCAACTTTCCTCCTTTGGTGTACCGTGACCCAACGGTCATTCCAACACCTTGTTTTCCACATCCTTCACATAATCTCAATAAATCTTTAGGATTATGAGAAAAATCTGCGTCCATTTCACAAATAAAATCATAATCTTGGGCCAATCCCCAGCGAAAGCCAGCGATATAAGCGGTACCCAATCCTAGCTTCCCTTCTCTTTCGATGATATGTAATGCGCCTTTGCTGGTCAACTGAAGATCTTTTACGATATCCGCCGTTCCATCGGGAGAACCATCATCAACTATTAAGATATGAAATGAGGTTGGCAATGAAAATACTGCCGCAATGATGTTTGCGATATTTTCTTTTTCATTATAAGTAGGAATAATGACTAACCTCTTCGACACAGTTTCCATTTAAGATTAAGGATATTAGTAGTTTATTATAGACATTTGAAAAATCAGGGTGTTTTTTAATAATACGCCCCAAAATTCATAAAGTTTAAGTAAATATACCATACTACTGAACATTTCTTCCATTTGCTGCCTCCCAGCTCCGGCAGTACCGCCGGAGAGTAGCACCAAACCCGCAAATGTCCAGTAGTATGTAAATATACCCCTTAATTAAAAGATAACGGATAGTTTGTTGGATTCGTCTCTCGCATTAGGCTATAAATTTCCTCAAAAACCTTTTCTGGGTTTGGTTTAGTAAAGTAATCTCCATCGGTTCCAAAAGGCGTTCGGTGTGGTCCAGCAGTGATTGTAAGCGGAGCAGAATCAAGGTGATGGTAACCATTTTGTTTTTCTAATATCTCCGTCAACAAATAAGCACTTGCTCCACCAGGAACATCTTCATCTAAGATAACCAACCGGTTTGTTTTCTTTAGAGATTTTAAAATATGACCTTCTAAATCAAATGGTATTAAGGTCTGAACGTCCACCAATTCTACGCTAATTCCATGTTTTTCTAATAATTTGATGGCAGTTTCTGCTACCCGAATACAACTACCATAGGTAACTAAAGTAACATCACTTCCCTCTTGTAAAACTTCAGGGACGCCAAGTGGAACGGTAAATTCGCCAATATTTTCTGGCATCGATTCTTTGAGTCGGTACCCATTTAAGCATTCGATTACTAGACCTGGATCATCACTTTGCAGTAGTGTATTATAGAATCCAGCAGCCTGTACCATATTTCGTGGAACTGCGATATACATTCCTTTTAAAGAATTTAGTAGCATAGCCATTGGGGAACCAGCGTGCCAGATCCCTTCCAGTCGATGCCCTCGCGTACGAATAATAGCAGGTGCCTGTTGTAAGCCGTTACTACGATAACGCAGCGTAGCCAAATCATCACAAAGTGGTTGTAATCCATAAATCAGATAATCCAAGTATTGAATCTCCACAATGGGGCGTAGACCACGCATCGCTAATCCAATTGCTTGTCCCATGATGGACCACTCTCGAATACCCGTATCAAAAACTCTTTCAATTCCATATTTTTCTTGCATTCCAGCAAAGCCTTGATTCACATCACCAATTTTTCCGACATCTTCCCCAAAGGCAACCACAGTTGGATAATTTTCAAGAACAAAATCAAAATATTTATTGATAATCTGATAACCATTAATCTCTGGTGCATCTTCTGCGTAAGTCGGTGTTACGATTGGAATATTTAAGGCAGCTTTTTTAGATTCACTATAAAGATGTGTGTAGTATCGTTGTTGTCCGAGTGCTTTGATTTCGCTCAAATAGGTGTTTAAAGCTGTTCGACCTGGGTCCGTTCCTTGCCCTGCTACGTAAGAAAATCTTCGAGCAATTTGATAGATTTCGCTTAGAGACGGATTGATTAATTTGCCAAGTTCTTCACTTATTTTCTCGCCTTCTTCATTTTTATTAATTTGTTGAAGAATGCTCATTAACTCCCGACGCGATCGTTCTACTGGATCAGAGAATTTTTTCCATGCATTATTTTTAGCGTTACGAACATAAGTTTTTGCTTCTGCATCAATCTCGTCTAGCATCCCACTATCAGCATATCCTTTTTCTAAGATCCAGTTACGCATTTTGAGGATACAATCATGTTCTTTTTCCCAATCCAAGCGTTCCTTAGATTTATATCGTTCGTGAGATCCACTCGTACTATGTCCTTGAGGCTGGGTGAGGTCTTCTACGTGAATAAGTACTGGAACATGTTCTTTACGGGTCAAGGCGATGGCTTTGTCATAGGTTTTTCTCAATGCCATATAATCATAGCCTTTTACGTTGAATATTTCGATCCCTTCTTCGGTAGAAGTTCGTTGAAATCCTTTTAGTGCCTCTGAGATACTCTGTTTAGTAGTTTGGAATTTTTTAGGAACAGAGATTCCGTATCCATCATCCCAGACAGAAATAGCCATTGGTACCTGCATAACGGCGGCGGCGTTCATAGATTCCCAGAAGATTCCTTCGCTTGTACTGGCATCACCGATCGTACAAAAACAGACTTCGTTTCCATTTTTAGAAAAGGTCGTTTCGTTTCTAAGGGTATCAAGACTTCGATACATGCGAGAAGCGAAGGCCAATCCTAATCCACGAGCCATTTGGCCTCCGGTGGAAGAGATATCGCTTGAAACATTGTGAATTTCTAGATGATTGGTCCAATTTCCGTCGGCATCTACCATGGGGCTAGCATAGTGAGAATTCATCTGTCGTCCTCCAGAAAATGGGTCATTTTCAGTATCTGCATAAAGTTGTGCAAAAAAGTCTTCGACGGAGCTTAGACCGAGGGCAAACATAAAGGTCTGATCGCGATAATATCCAGAACGCCAATCTCCTTCCTTAAAGGCACGAGCCATGGCTACTTGTGGCACTTCTTTTCCATCGCCGAGGATTCCGAATTTAGCTTTTCCGGTGAGTACTTCTCTTCGTCCCATAAGGCTAGTTTCTCTACTCACTCGGCAAATCCAATAATCTTTGAGTATTTCGACTGTCAGTTGTTTTTTTTGGGACTTTTTACTGGTTAACTCTTGAATTACTTGGGAATACGTAATCATTTATTAATTAAATTAGCAGGCTTTCACCATGGTTAAGGGTATGGAGTTCTATTGGTGAACTATGAATAGAAAATTAGGTGTTTAAAACTCCATACAACTGGAATAATTTGGTGCTTCAAAAGTACGAATTTTCGAGGGGATTTAGGCGATTTTGCTTAAGAACTTGTTAAAGTGGTGTGTTATTTGCCCCTTTGATGTAACCATTACGTTTCCTTTGAGTCAAAGGAATGTTGAATAAATGAAAAGTCAAAGGTATTGACGTTTTAACGATAGTTTAACGGCGAAAAAAGCGAAAAATACTTTTGATTTGCCATCTAATAAGTTACATTTGTATATACCATAATTTTACACTAAAATTTGACCTCCTAGAGAGATTCAATTATTTCATGAACCAAATATAAAATTTAACATAATGAAAAAGATTTTCACACTACTTTTTATGGTCGCTTTGATCAGCAACGTTAGTTTTGCTCAGGACACTGAAGGAACAACTGATGGACCTGTTATGAAATTTGAATCAATGACTGTTGATTACGGAACAATTGAGCAAAATTCTGACCCATTAAGAAGCTTTCTTTTTACCAATACAGGTAATGAGCCATTACAGATCACACATGCTAAAGGTAGCTGTGGATGTACTGTTCCTGAATATCCAAAGGAGCCAATCATGCCTGGTGAGCAAGCAAAAATTAACGTTCGTTACGATACAAAGCGTATTGGTAAGTTCGTAAAGTCTGTTACACTGACTACAAATACTACTTCTGGAAAGGAAAAATTAACGATTAAAGGTGAGGTGCTTAAGAAAGCAGCAGAACCAAGTGGTCTTCCTGTAGAAGCGCCTAACGTTTTTAGCCCAGCTGGAAACTAAGCAATAAGCTATCATATTAGCTATAAAAAGCCCTTGGATATTGATTATCCAAGGGCTTTTTGAATTTAAACTGAAACCAGTGAAGTTCGTAAAAAAAGAAAATCCTTGTTTTCTTATGAAAACAAGGATTCCTAACCCAAACAAATAAACACAAAAACTACTTTTAAATAATTTTATAAGACAATTATAAGGCCTTTGTAGCGTATTCAAAAGGTTTTGTATAAAATAATGTGACATGTATTATAAACTACAATAATTCAATTCTAAGTTAAAATACATTAAAATATTCTACATTTGTGACATCAAATTCAATAAAAAAATTGAATATTCTGTCACTTAATTGCCCTACTACTTGCCGTTTCTGTTAAACTTAGAAAATCCTGTAAAGTTGTGCTAAAGCTTTTGCGCTCTGCCAAACTGTAATTGAGCACTTCTTTTTCTCTTCCTATCTCTTGAATAAAAATATTTTCTCCTGATTTGAGCGTTTGCTCTAATTGCCTGACAAATGCTAATTGATCTAGGTAATCCTTAGTTGGCCAATCTAGTAAAATTGTATCTTCTACAGCGGTATTCACTAGTATTTTTGCGTCTTCTCCTATATTTCTCTTTTCAAAAATCAGGTAAGATTCATCTTCTAACCAATTGTGGATGATTACTGGATAAATGGTGGAGATATTATTTGATTTAATAAAAACCTTTGGCCGATAAAAATCCATTTGCGTTTTGGGATTCCGATTAGTCTGATATTTAATGCTTTTTATATTTTTATAATAAATAAAAGAAGGAGCCGTGGTTTTAAAGCGATCATTTCCAGTTCGTTCTCGTTCCACAGGAGTAGATTGACAACCGATAAGGGATATTAGGCTAAGCAATAAAATATTTAAACTTATCCAACTTAAGATTTTAAATAAAGTAATTACCTCAGGCTTATCTTTAGAAATAGTGAAAAATCGCGTAATATCATTATATTGGGTCATCATATATTTTTGATAGAAAACATGAAAGCAATCTTAAAGTTTGGTGTCAGTGCCTTAATTTGTATCTTTTTTACCTTATTATTAAACAACCCAATCCCCACAGGTAGTATAACCATACCTCCATTGGGTAAACTATTGAATCCATTTACTGGTTTTTGGGAAAATGGTCAAGAGGAAACTGGTGAACAAGAAATCGTTTATCTAGAACATCAAGGGCTAACTGAAAAGGTAAAAATAATTTTTGATCAACGCCGCGTTCCTCATATTTTTGCAGAAAATACAGCAGACGCTCTTTTTACACAAGGTTACCTACTCGCCCAACACCGCCTTTGGCAAATGGATATTTCTACCCGATCTTCTAGTGGTAGACTTAGTGAAATCATGGGAACCAAAACCCTTAAAAGAGATCAATTACAAAGAAGACGAGGAATGGTATTCGCTGCTGAAAATGCTGTTAAGCTTTGGAAAACAGCTCCAGAATTCAGTTATGTAGAAGCTTATACCAACGGCGTAAATGCTTATATCGATCAACTACAACCAATCGATTATCCAATCGAATTTAAACTATTAGACTATAAACCAGAAGCTTGGACACCTCTAAAGACTGCTCTATTTAATAAAGCAATGGCAGAAATGCTTTCTCGTGGAAATGAAGATATTGAAATGACCAATGTAAGAATGCTTTTAGGTGACTCTATCACCGCAGATTTATATCCGCAGTTATTTTCAAACGAATCACCGATCATCCCAAATGACGTGGCTTTTGATTTTAAAACAGTTGATGCTCCTGAAACTAATCGTCCCCCACTCGGCTTGATTGAACATAAAGTTTATAGCAAACCGCCTCCACAATTAGGAAGTAATAACTGGGCCGTTTCCGGTAGCAAAACAGCTTCAGGTTATCCTATTTTATGTAATGATCCACACCTTGGATTGACCTTACCTTCGATCTGGTTTGAGTTACAATTAAACACGCCAGATTTAAATGTATATGGTGTTTGTCTTCCGGGAGTACCAGGAGTTGTTATTGGTTTTAATGAACATTCCGCTTGGGGCGTTACTAATGTTGGACACGATGTTGTTGATTGGTATAAAGTTAAATGGACTGATACAAAAAAAGAAAAATATTTGTTTGATGGTCAAGAAAAATCTGCCACATTAAAAATAGAAGCCTATAATGTAAAAGGACAAGAGACGGTTTATGATACGGTACGTTATACGCATTGGGGTCCGGTGGTTCATCAAACTGCTGGAAAACTTGATGAAGATTTAGCCATGCGTTGGGTAGCGCATAATTCAACGGGGAATGAATTAAAAACTTTCCAAGGACTCAATACGAGTAAAACCTATGCAGACTATCGGAAGGCCATTTCCAACTTTGCTTCTCCGGCGCAGAACATTGTCTATTCTAATAAATCAGGAGACATCGGAATAACCGTACAGGGACAATTACCTATCCGACCTGTCGAACATGGTCTGACCGTTCAACCTGGTGAATCTACTGCTACTGATTGGACTGGGTTTATTCCGATGGATCAGTTACCGCACGTAAAAAATCCAGCTCGAGGTTTTGTATCTTCTGCTAACCAACGTTCTACAAGTGCTGATTATCCATATCCTTATCTTTCTATGCACGGAGGGTTTGAGGCTTACCGAGGTCGAGTAATCAATCGTAAACTAGACACGATGGAGCAAATTACGGTCTCAGATATGCAGGCCTTACAAACAGATGTTTATGGCTTAAAAGCAGTAGAAGCATTACCGGGGTTACT
>JALZUU010000425.1 GCA_023300665.1 Saprospiraceae bacterium
CTCATTGGAAATCGTCTTTCCGAAAGCAATCGGAAGGTCCATTTTGGCTCGTTTAAATTTATCAGAGATCAAGGTTTCTTTCAGTGAAACGACTTGCTTCGCTTTATTCGGTACCTCAATACCGATGGTTCCTTTTCCAGGAATTGGTGCAATGATTCGAATACCGAGTGCTGCGAGACTTAGAGCGATATCGTCTTCTAAGTTTTTAATTTTAGAAATACGTACACCGGGCGCAGGAACAATCTCGTATAGCGTAACGGTTGGTCCAATGGTCGCTTTAATTTTTATAATCTCAATTTTATAATTGAGTAAGGTCTCGATAATTTGATCTTTGTTTTGTTCTAACTCTGCTCGATCAATTTCCACTTTTTGATCTGCATAATCGTAGAGTAAAGCCAAAACAGGATGCTCATAAGAAGACAATTCCAGCGTAGGATCATAGGGTTCGCTATGTTCATTTTCATGTTGAATAACCATGTCTGGTTTATCAAATGGGTTTTTACCATCTTCGAGAACTACAGGTACTGGAGAGGCAGCATCTAAGCTAGTTTCTATCGGTTCAGGTTCTGCAATTTCGAGTTCAGCATCTCCAGGCGTTAAGGAATTGGCTTTTTTATTTTTTATTCGTTCTCGTAATTCTAAGGCCAGTTGTTGTGGTGTTTTTTCCACTGGTTTTTCAATCTCAGGAGTTGGAAGTTCTTGTTCTACTTCTAAGGAAAGTCCATCTGATTTTAGTCCTCCAGCAACTGCGCCAGTGTTGAGGTTTTGGCTGCTCGCCTCTCTCTTTGGTCGTAATCCGACTGCTGCGGTTGGATCGGGTAGTGCGGCTACGGGTGGTCGAGCCTTGGCTCTTTTAAGTGCTTTAGGATTGGTAATATTGGCTAAAAAATATTTTAAATCAGACCAGAATCCACCAGGGGTTAATTCTGAAAAATTAGGATTAAAGGCCCAAACGACGCTAATCAAAACACAGAATAGCAAGAGGGTGATGGTTCCAATTGTTCCAATAAAAGAAATCAACCAAGTACTAACACCTTCTCCAAAAGCACCGCCCCAAGGAAAAGCAGCATTCCGAAAAGTAAATTCAAATAAGATGGAAAGAAAAAGTAATAAGAGGAAACTATACCAAAGCGTAAGTCGGTGATTGGATAATGGTTCTTCTTTGACAAAAGACAATCCGACCACACTCATCATAAAGACTAAAATGTAGGAAGGTAAACCAAATCCCCAAAAGAAAAAGATATTTGAGAAGATAGCACCTAGTCGTCCTAACCAGTTTGACATTTCTACCTCACTCTGTAATAATAATCCCCACGAAAATTGAAGTACTCTATCTTGGTCTGCTTCCCAAGTAAAGAGGTAAGAACTAAAAGCGATAAAGAGGTAGAAGGCAAAAAGTAAGCATAGGAGGCCAAGGAGCTTGGGCACTCGAGCATCCAACTTCATTTTATCAAAGTTAAATGATAATTGACTAAAAACGCCTTTTGATTTTTTTTTCGCTGCCATGAGCAAGTATATTTTCGAATCATCCGTAAACGTATCGAGCGTACACGATGAGCATCAAGCATCGGTACGCTAAAGATCAGTTAGTAAAACTAGATCTCTGATAAAGGTCGTCAAATTCAGTGTTTCATAAAATAACAGCGGAAATCTCGTAAGGAAGTGATATGGGGGAAGTCCAATGATTAATTTTCAAGCTGGTTTTCCTACCTTTTTCGTTTCCAATATTTAGATATTTAGAGGTTCTCAAAATATCTGTGTAGTTTTCTCAACGGTTACCTTACAAATTTAGGGATAATTCGGGGTATTTACAATGATTTTTAGAAAAGGACGAATTTAGAGATAGGAAAAGAATAATTAAATCAGGAACCTGACTTATGTTTTAAAAAAAAGGTTTTATAAATAGGCTTTTGTTCGTTGTTTGATGAATAATGGTTTTTAGGATGCTGTTTTTCATAAAAAAAAGGTTTTGTTATGGTTAATTTATATGTCTATCTTTGTTATACATTTTAGTATAAAAGTGTTTTTTATCACCTTTAAATTTTTTCTACAAAAGGAACCTGTTTTATAAGTCTTTTGCTTATAAAATAATTTTTATCTTTAAAATGAAGACATGAAATATCTGGTTTTACTTTTAATTATTTTTTTACCCTTTAAAGTCTGGACTCAAGAATATATCTCTCCTTCTCCGCTTCAAACCTTAGAAGCACGAGTTAGTGACGAAGGACTTGAAATTGGAGAATTTTTTAGCAATGCTGATATAACTTTAAATGCTGTTAGTCAAATTGTGTATGTCACTCATTATCAACCTATATATACACAAAATCCAGATGGTTTAGAATTTTACGATTTACTAGAGGAGGAATTTTTTAAAATTACCATAATGGATACATTGCTTAACAAAATGCATGAGTGGCGAAGTGGTACAATAAGTATTCCATCAAAATATCCTGCTTTAATATCCTACCTTGGGCAGGAAGATGGTAAGATTAAAGTATTAGGGACAGGATTAAATGATTCTTTATCAATTATTGGAGAATATGCCTTTTTTGAATATACCTTTGATGCGACTTTAAATTTACTAGAAGAAACTTGGTTTAATCTTAGTAATCCAATAGATATTTCCTACATATCTTCTATGATAAAAAACCAGGCAGGTAATTATGTGATGACTGGCTTTTTGAGCAATCCAAATTTAAGTGACAGGGAGATATTCTACTGCGAATTTACCGAAGACGGGGCAGTTTTAAATTTGCATACTCCTTCTCGGCGACGAAACACACCTTGGGGGTTAGCGGATAATGCGATAGCACAAATGTCTAATGGAAAATACCTTATTCATCCATTTAATATCTTAGATGAAGATTTTAATGAATTAGGGTATTATGATGATCACGAATTAATTTTATCAGGACGAATAATTCCGCTGGATGCTACTCGCTTTCTTTTTAGTGGAACGGGAGTAGGAATAGATGGGAATACGATAGATGATATTTATAATTATGAAGCCCTTTGTATTGGTAATACAAATGGAGCGGTAGATACCATTTACTATAATTCAATTCAAAATCCAACAATAGATTGGATGCCTGGTATTAAGTCTATTTCTGCCGTAGATACCAATCATATTTACTTCGCTACTAGTCGGGATGGTTTTTTTGGAATCGAAAATACCAACGTAGTAATCAACAGTATCAATATCAACGGAACGGTCAACTGGTCCTATTATTTTGGTGGTGATGCCTCCTATACACCGATTGATATTGTGACGATGCCCGATGGCGGCTGTTTGGTGTTTGTCTGGAAATTATATCGGGATAATCCTTTTGAACAATGGAAGGCAGACATAGACTATGTACGATTTGATGTAGATGGCAATTTATATGATCTGACAACTTCCACAAAAGATCCATCTTTTAAAGTCCTTTCCGCGATTGTATATCCTAATCCAGCGAGTGATGAATTGTATATTGAATATGGCGATCAGCTAAGAAATGTACGGATAGAAATCGTAAATGCTGCGGGAATTAATGTCTTATCTGAAAAAGTAAATCAAGAGGCGATAAATCTACAGTCTCTTTCTAGTGGTATGTATTTTTATACTTTGTATAGTGAAAATGAGTTTGTGCAGTCGGGAAAGGTAGTGATATTATAGTATTTCGAAATGGTCTTTTCAACCTTGATAATTATGAAAATTCAATTTATTTTATTCCTTATTTTTTGCTCATTGATTTCTTCTGCTCAAGAAGAATTAAACTCCGAAGTGTTACACCCACTCGAAGTATATGACAATGGAACAACGCTAAATTTACACGAGGTAATTGACATCATTGAGCTCGACGATGGATTTATCTATATTAATAATGTTCATACTCTAGGTGCTCAGGTTCAACCAAATTTTCAAGAATCTTTTATTAAGAAAACCGATCCTTTCCTCAATATAATAGATTCAGTAGATACGCAAACACTAGGTCTGGATGTATCTGGTTTGATTTTATGGGGACTGACCCAAGATTCTCAGAATGATAGCCTACTTCACATTTGGGGAGGAGCGGAGGATAATACACTACCTAATGGACGGATGAAAGATTTTTTTGTGCTACATACAGATTTGAATTTAGAGATTCTTTCTATTGATTCTTTTAGTTATCGAGAAAGTTTTCAAATTCTTCCTCCGACGGTTAATCATCAAGGAAATGTTACAACGTTGTTACGGTCTTATGTGGAAAGTGATAGTATGCCCTATTCTCGATCTTATGTCGAGATTAGTACCGAGGGTGAAATATTAAACATAGAAGAGGTTTCTATTTTTGGCATATCTTCTCAATTAGCGCAATTGCCAGATCATTCTTATTTATCGCCTAATGTCAATAACCGATTGGCTTTTTATGATCAAGCCTTGAATCGTACTGGTTCAGTGCAATATGCTGATGTGATTGGCGCTCACTGTGAAACCTTTCTTAATATGGTGACGATTGATTCCACTGTTTATTTCGGGACTGCCTGCGATTCAACAGTGACTTTGGATCCTAATATTCCTTGGTCCCCAGCTGTTGAACAATTATATGTCGAACGAATTTTTCGGTATCAAAATGGAGAAATTACACAAGTATTTGAAGTAGGTCCTTATCCATTAAATGAAGGAGCTATGGGAATAGGTTATGTAATATATTTTAGTGAACTAAAATTTAATTTTGATGCGCTATATCCTGATCGTTTTTACACGAGTGCTTTTTATGATAATTTTTTCGTAGATCAAATAACTCACCGTTTGAGTCTACACGCCTCAGACGAAGCAGGTAATATAAGATGGTCCAAACATTTTTCCCATCCGACCAAATCTTACGAGACCTATCGAGTCAAAGCACTCAGAGATGGTGGTGTATTATTTTTAGTAGAGTTTAATAACCGTAATCCTAATTTTTCTATTGAAAAAGATGTTGTGTTTATGCGCTTTGACGAGAATGGAAATGAATATAACGGAGAGATTACAAGTATTAATGATCTTGATATTCCCACTTTAGTCTTATATCCCAATCCTGCCCAAGAGCGATTGTATATCCAAACAGAATCGGGTCGTCCTATCACGGAGTTGTCCGTCTATGGCTTGGATGGTAAACAGCTAATTGAGCAAACTGGTCAGACAAACACTATTGATCTTTCTGGTTTAACAAAAGGGATGTATATTTTGATAGTTAATTTTTGGGATGGGGTAGTGGTGCGTAAATTTTTTGTTAAACAGTAGCTTTAATAACTTTGACGTGTCATAAAATTGTCTGGCATTTGACAAAACATCTTGTTTTTAACAATAATTTAGATAAAAAAATTAATTTACAAACCTGACTTATGCTCAATAGGAACAATGTTTTACAACATATTATCGTCTATTTTTAAATGAATTATTGTTTTTAGAGTACTGACTTTTACAGAAAAAATGTTTTGTTATAGTTGAGGGATGTTTACTACTTTCGCTAGATACTTAATAGAAAGTATTTTTTATCACCTCTAAAATTTTATTTATGAAAAAGAGTTTATTTATTTATTTATCTACAAAAGACTTCTAAATTATCCATTATTTCTTTCTTCTTTTTAAGTGTTTTTCTCATCCAAAGTTGCGCTCCTGATGATCAGTTGGAATTAGCTTCAGTGTCCTTTACCGAAAAAACATTTAAACCTACGAGTAATGCAGCTGCTATCGATCTTATTAATGGCTTTATGGCTTACTATCAATCACCGAATACCAATCTTGCCGTACCTAGAACCGACTATCAAAACACAGAAGTAAATCAAGGAAAATATCTCTTTGAAGCTGGTGGAAACCAGTTGTCTAATCCTAATATATCTGACATAGCGAATGGTCGAGTAGTTGATTATACGTTGGAGGTAACTAATACAATTGAAAATCAGGAACTTAGAATGGTAGGCTCAAGTATGACCGATAAGTTTAACGAAATAATTACTTATTTTAATAACCAAACCATTGGTGACGAAATAGTAGTTGCAGTGGATATTGATTTTGAGTCAGTAACCAATGCTAAGACTACTTTAATAGGGACTGCTATCATTTCAGAACCAATAGGAGGAGGTGACGGAGGTTCAACTAGTAATTTTGACAACTGTGCTCAGCTTTCAGAAGAATTTGAGGATAATGTTGGTTTTCTTTATATGACTGGTGAAGTTTTTTCTTGTATAGGTATACAATTAAGAGAATCATCCCCCGATTTAGGCAATGGTTGTTTTTATTCAAATACAAGTATTATCAAAGTGGGCTTTTTACAGTCAGAAGCAGTATATAATGATATAACGTTGGGTGATAATGGAAGAAGATGTAGTACTGTAACAGGAGATTGTTTTAAAAGATTACTCGCTGGACAAAATGTCTATGGAACAATTCCACAAATAGAACGCAATAATGATACGGAATTAGCACTCCAAATTATTCAAGAAACTAAGGAGGAAATATTTCCGTCTAATTATATTCCGTCAGATATATATGATGCGAGTTCCAATATTTCAGTATTTAGGCACGGAATTGAAAACCTTGATGATTATAATGATTCTGGCTGGAATGAGAGAGCCTTAAAATTTGTATTCTTCCTAGTAGGAAATGACGTCCTTTGTTTATAACTTTAATTTCCCCCGATTTTATATAATCGGGGGAATTAATACACTATAAATTATGAAAATTCAATTTACATTATTTCTTTTTCTTTTGTCCTTTGCTTCCACCGCTCAGGATGAGATGAATTCCAAGGTTTTACATCCACTCGAAGTTTATGATGGTGCGTCAGCTCTTTATTTGCATAGAGTAGTTGATATTATCGAAATCGATGATGGATTTATTTATATCAATAATATTCATACTGTGGGTAGTCAACCCCAACCAGAATTTGAACAATCCTTTATTAAGAAAACCGATCATTTTCTAAACGTAGTAGATTCGGTGGATACCCAAACGCTAGGCCTGGAAATTCCTGGTTTGATCTTATGGGGACTAACCCAAGATTATCAGAATGATAGCCTATTACATATTTGGGCTGGAGCAGAGATGGCTACGGTTATTAATGGACGAATGAAGGACTTTTTTGTACTCTACACAAATTTAGATCTTGAAATACTTTCAATTGACTCTTTTACTTATCGGGAAACGCATGCTATCCAAACTCCTGTTGTTAATCAGCAAGGAAATATCAATACGATAGCACGATCTAGAGAAATAATTAATGATTCACTAGTTTTTTTTAATAATAACCTAGAAATCACTACCGAAGGAATAATAATAAAGGATAAGGAGGCCAGATTTATTTCCGAGTCTAGTCAAATTGTTCAATTAGCTGATCAATCTTATACTAGATCTATAGGACGTTCTTTGATTAGTTATGATCAAGAATTAAACTTTGCTGAACAAATTGCGCATGGGACATTGAGTGATTCACCTGACTGTGACGAATTTCAAAATACAGTAATAATTGATTCTTCTATTTACGTGGGAAGTATTTGCGTTGAGCCTATTACAAATAATCCAGATTCTAGTGAGCTTTGGTGGGAAGACATACAAAATTATCCAGTTATAGGTGATCGTTATTCCGAAAATATTTTTCGATACGAAAATGGAGAAGTCACTCAAATTCTTCGAGTAATGCCTTATGAAATTGGATATGTAGTTTTTTTCAATCACTTAAATTTTAATTTTGATGCTGTCTATCATGACCGTCTATATACCAGTGCTTACTATGTGAATCTTAACGATGAAATAAATTACCGCTTAAGTCTTCATGCCTCGGACGAAACGGGAGCATTAAGATGGTCTAAACATTTTTTCCATGAATCTAAATCTTATGAAACTTATCGGGTGAAAGCACTCAAAGATGGAGGCGTATTATTTATCGTAGAGTATAATGACCGTAACCCTAATTTTCCCATCGAAACGGACGTCGTATTTATGCGCTTTGACGAGAATGGAAATGAATATAACGGAGAAACTACGAGTGTTACGGATCTTGATATTCCTAACGTAATCTTATATCCCAATCCTGCCCAAGAACGATTGTATATCCAAACAGAATCTGGTCGTCCAATGAAGGAGTTGGCAGTGCACGGATTAGATGGTAAGCGACTAATTCAGCAAACTGGTCAGACAAACGCTGTTGATCTTTCTGCTTTAACGCAAGGGATGTATATCTTAGTTGCCAATTTTTCGGATGGGTCGGTGGTTCGGGAAAAATTTATTAAGAATGGCGAATAAATAAATTCTAATACAAAAAAAGCACCGAAATTTATCGGTGCTTTTTTAGTTGATTTTACATAGAAAAGGCGGTTGTTTTCTTCTTATAACCTACGCGTACTTACAATTGGTTTGGTAGATTTAGGCGTTGTTTTATTTACTCTACAAGCAGGATTATTTCGGTAAATAATCTCGGACATTCCCGTTGCGATTGCCTGCATAGAGGCGATATACGGCAGATAGATTGCTGCTTTTCCATCGGTATGAATCTGAGCCGTTTCTGCGTGTAGTTCGAGGGTGTTAACCGTGCCTCGCCCTGTAAATTGAATTTTTTCATGATTAACTTTACCCGTTAATGCTGCGTTGATTTGTCCCGTAAATTTAGCATTAAGATTTTTGACTTCAAGCGGTAAGCGGAGGTCAATATTTCCATTAGCAGTAATAGAAAAATGGTCGCCAGAAATCGGTTGAATCCCATCTACTCGAATTTTACCATTCAATTCCAAATCTATTAATTCAGGATAGTAAAGATAAACATCGATGCGTTGATGACTAAAAGGATCGTTATTGGCGCTCTTAAAATCATACCAGACGTAGAGTGTTTCGTCTCGTACCTCTGTGCGAACATGTTCGGAAGTGTAGTCAGCAGAAGATTGGATTTTGATAGCAGGACTATCTGATGATTCTAAAAAAATACTACCATAACCTTCGTAACTTATTTTGTTAAAAAAAGGAAGGGAGCGAGTTTGAACTTCCTGAGCAGTAGTTTCTAAAGAGCAGAAGACGGCGGACAAAAGCAAAAAGAGCAGTTTGGTTTTCATAACTTTATTTTTTTGAGTAGATTATTGGTTGTTTAATCGTTTAATCGTTGATTTGTTTAACCTATTTTGTACTTCCTGAATTAAGATCGGTACTAAGTCCTAGTAGGTAGGTGGTTAAATTAATTGTGAAAATATATTTTTCGTTTACGTTGTCTAAATTTAGGTATTTCTAAACGATTAAACGATTAAACAAATCAACACGATAGAAAGACGACTAAAACTAAGTGTTAGTTACATAATCATTTTGTTTTTTAAACAGATTCTTCTTTTTTAACTTTTTCGTCGGATTTTATAAAGCCATCTAAGATGCGAACGGTACGCGAACCGTATGCTGCATTTTTTTCTGAATGGGTAACTTGGACGATAGTGATTCCTTCTTTATTTAATTCTTGAAAGCGTTCCATGATTTGTTCTGCTTGTTCAGAATGTAGGTTGCCGGTAGGTTCGTCGGCTAGTAGTAGTCGAGGTTTGTGAATGATGGCTCGGGCGACTCCGACGAGTTGTTGTTGTCCACCAGAAAGTTGTGCTGGAAATAAATCTTTTTTGGCCACCATATTAAAACGGTCTAAAACTTCGGCCACCATACTTTTGCGATCCGCAGATTTGATATTGCGGTAGAGTAGCGGTGTCTCAATGTTTTCATAAACCGTTAGTTCGTCGATCAAATGATAGGCCTGAAAAATAAAACCCATGTATTGCTTGTGCAGCTCTTGTCGTCGACGTTCTTTTAATTTAAAAACAGATTCTCCTAAAAAATCATAGGTTCCATTTTCTGGTTTTTCTAACATCCCGATGGTGTTTAGCAAAGTTGATTTACCTGCTCCGCTTGGTCCCATGATGGTGACGAATTCGCCTTCTTGAATATCGAGAGAGATATCGCGGAGAATATAGGTTTTGCGTAAACCAGCGCGAAAATATTTTTCTAAATTTCTAAGTTGGATCATGGTAGTTGTTTTGCTCATACCTCTTCAATGGACGTGCCAGATGT
>JALZUU010000426.1 GCA_023300665.1 Saprospiraceae bacterium
AGCATCAACCCTTTAAGCTGTCCCAATACTTCTTCAATCATCGCTACTTCATTATCTTCCATATCTCCATCATCCAAAGCTTGTATATCAATCTCAGAAACGATCTCAATCAGCTTGGGACTGACATAAACGGAAGTAAAGATTTCATTCTCTATTTGCGCCTCAAAGTAGCGATTGATGGCGTCATTCTGAGCGCTTATTGAATTAAGCAAAAAGCAAAAGAGTGAACAAAAAACAATTATCTTTTTCATAACTTGATGATTTTAATTTTTGTATTATTTTCCCCAACTAGCAGGGTTTATATTTTTTATTTTTTTTAAAGATTTTAATGAAGCTTTGGGTTCTTTATTCATTTTAGAAGAAACCAATAATAACGCTTGTCTTGTTAGTTCATAGGCTTCTTTTTCATTGGCTGGATAATAGACCTTTCCGTTGATGATTAAGTGTGGGGTATCCGCCAATTTGTTTGAAGGTGTTGGTGTTTTTAATAAAAACATCCCAGCAGTTAGTAGAAAAAGTATCGCAGCGGCAATGGCCATTAATTTCCGATAACGGTTGATAGGTTTTACGACTGCGGTAGTTGTTTGATTAGCAATTTCTTTTAAAATCTCATCTTCAAAATCGTCTGGCAATTCTGCCTTAGCCAGTTCATTTTGGTAGGCAAAAGCTGCTACAAAAGGAAGATGCGATTCCGCAATTTCCGATCCGGAAAAATAGGTGCGCAATTCTATTTCTTCTGAAAGAGTTGTTTCTCCTGCCCAATATTTTTCGAGTAATTTATCTATGGCTGTCATAAGCATTAATTAATTCCATTTTTATTTTATATCGCGCTCTCGATAAGTATACTTTTACTTGACTCATCGACTGTCCGGTTTCTTCTACGATTTCTTTATAGGATAATCCGTCAAAATCTCTTAGTTGAAAAATTCTACGTTGGGTCTCTGGAAGTTTTTTTACGATGCCTTTGATTAGTTGAAAGGTATCGTTCTCTGCCGTTGCTTCGTAGGGCGTTGGCGCTTGGGTAGCAAAATGCTGTACTTGATATAGCGCAGTGGTCGACTGATGGTGACGACTTCTCGTTTTGTCAATCGCTAAATTACGGGTCATTCGCATACAGTATCCTTCCAAATTATTCACGTTCTCAAATTCTGCTCGCTTTTCCCAAATCTTAATCAAAACTTCTTGAACTACATCTTTAGCACCGTCTTCCCGTCCCAGAATCCGTAAAGCCAACCGATAGAGTTGGTTTTTAAGAGGTAAAACACGCTTTTTGTAGATTTCCATTTCCATTCTACCACATTGACGATTGAAGGATATTTTTTGTTACAGGTTGAGGGTATTAAGAATTGATATTAGGTGTAAACCGTTAGATGTTTTTTGCTGCTGATTTCTGGCTAAGGTGTTCAATTTATGAAAGAAAACTTGGTCAAAAATAAATATTGAGACTCCTCCTAAAAGTGTTTTCTCGCAGGACCTGTCCCGAACTTGCTTCGGGAGGCGCAGAAAACGCAGAGATTCTTTAACGTGTATATCTTTTATCGTGAACATTTTAAATATTTAAAAAATATCACATTTGCTTAAAATTCTCAGGATTTCTACTTTTAGGAGCGCACTCAATATTGAATATTCGATATTCACAAACAGATATTCACAAACATAAATACCGCGATACAGGATTCTGCTTAAAAACCCTGATAATCAGCAAAAAAATGCTATAAAAAAGCTCCTTAAAGGTCTTCTTTCAATATAAATTAAAAAAAATCACAATTACTCCACCACAAACTATTAAATAGTGTTATCTTTGTGAGATTTTTTTCTCCAACGTTCAACAAGATTAACCCACGGGATGCAGCAAGATATTACGCCGAAAAGTGAAACAAAAAAGGAACTCTATGATTATCAAAAAGAAGATTTAAACTTAATCTTCGAACGATTTGCCAATTGTCCTAAAGACCATAATTTACTTTACCAGTTGCCTACCGGTGGAGGTAAGACCGTTGTTTTCTCTGAAATTGCACGAAGATATATCGAGCAGACGGGTAATAAAGTATTGATTTTAACCCACCGTATTGAGCTTTGTGGTCAGACGAGTCGGATGATGGATGGCTTTGGAGTGAAGAATAAGATCATTAATAGCAAAATTAAAGAGCTGCCAGACAAGGATCAATATTCTTGTTTTGTAGCCATGGTAGAGACGCTTAATAATCGACTCAACGACGAAAAATTTACGATGGAAGATGTAAACCTCGTCGTAATTGATGAAGCGCATATCAACTCTTTCCGAAAGCTTTTCAAGTTTTTTAATAAATGTTTTATCCTTGGCGTAACCGCTACCCCACTTAGTAGCAACGCCAAGCTTCCGATGAAGGATTCTTACGATGAATTGATTCTCGGAAAATCTATTCCTTCTTTGATTGGAAGTGGATTCCTAGCTAAAGCAACTACCTATAGCTTTGATGTTCGGCTGGGTTCTCTAAAAACAGGAATCAATGGAGATTATACCATCAAATCTTCTGAAGAACTCTATTCTAATGCAGCGATGCAGAGTAAATTACTCTATGCTTACCGACAGCAGGCGTTAAATACAAAAACCTTGATTTTCAATGCGGGTATTAATACTTCCCGCCATGTCTACGAAACTTTCCAAGCGGCGGGCTACGATGTTCGTCATCTTGACAATACTTATTCTAAACAACAACGGAAAGACATTCTGGCTTGGTTTAAGAAAACGCCGAATGCGATTTTAACTTCCGTAGGGATTTTAACGACTGGTTTTGATGAACCAACTATTAGAACGATTATCTTAAATCGAGCAACCCGTTCTTTGAGTTTATATTTCCAAATGATTGGTCGTGGTTCGCGGGTAATTCCTGACAAGTCTACTTTTCAAGTTATTGATTTGGGTAATAATGCTGCTCGATTTGGCCTATGGGATGCAGAAGTGGATTGGTTAAAAATTTTCCGTAATCCAAATTATTTTCTGGATAATATTATTTCTGATCAAGATATTGAAAGAAACTTTAAATACAATATGCCAGAAGAAATTCGGGTATTATTTAAAAAATCTAAACACGTAGATTTTGATATCGAAGGAGAAAATAAAAAGGTGATGGCTGAAGGATTGCGTTCAGCGGCTATCTTAGATCGTTCGCTAGAGCAACACGTGGGTATAATCGTAGAAAATGCGGAAACCTTTCCAGAAGCACTTAAACTAACCAAAGCACTACACGAAGATATTTCAGATCGCGTACGCCGCTATTGTTATTGTATTTGTAAAAGCACTAAAAATTTCCGGGATTGGGTTATTGAGGATTATAAGAAAAAATTAAAAACTCGAATTAATCAGGAGTATTAGGATGTTGGTAGAGACAATTCATGTAAAGACAATTCATGAATTGTCTCTACCAACATGAATTGTCTCTACCACAACATCATCTATTAAATACCTTTCTTCTAGCCTTTTTACTTTTTAATAAATCAAAAAACGGAATTAGAAAGGATTTTATATCTGTTTTACTCGCTTCTGATAAACGCGTATCTTCTGCTATCATTTCAAATATTTCTGCTTCTTTACTTAAGAAATGTTTGATGGTCTTATTCAAAAACTTATTTCGCTTACCTAAATAAATACGTTGACGAATCGATTCTTGTTGATAATCAGGATTTGGTTTAGCGTAATGTGTATTGACCAATCCACTATAATCAAAATCATAGGGTACGATAATCAGTGGAGATGCTGTGTCTTTTTTAAAATATTTTAGATTGTGTTTATGATCTATTTTCCAATCTGTATTACTAATCATATATTGAAAAAGGGCGGTAATTTGCGCCTGTTCAGGTTCGAGATCAGACCAAGTAATACTGTATTCACTTAGTTCTTCCGTATCTGTTCTTTTTCTAAATTCTTTATCACTTTCAATAAAAAAGGCAGGAAAATTATGGGTCGTGTCTTTCGTGACTTTATCTAAACAAATCATTTCAGCAGCCTGTACTCTAAAATAAAAATCTGAGACCAACGCATAAAGTTTATAGATCAATAATTCTCGATATAGATATTCTTCGGAAAGGTTGTCCTGAAAACAAGGCACTACCACTTTTAACTTTGGATAGTCTTTGATTCTTTGATCTTTTAGCGCAGGCTTATCAATATAAACCATTACCGGTGGTATATCACAGCGTACCAACCGAGTCTTTCCTCTCGTTTCAAAACGGACCGGAAGCGTGATTTCTTGTCCAAGACTATCAGAAAAAGTAAAGGAACCAGTACGTTCTTTTTGATTGAATTTATTTTCTATAAGGTCGGTAATTTCTCCTTCAAGGGTAACAGGTATTATCTCTCTATAATCCATCAGAGACAATAAACTTTGCTTCTTTTTTTTCTTTGGTTTAGTATTCGTCGAAACTTGAGCTACCGAAAGGATTGGTAGCAATAAAAAGAGTAAAAAAAGAAAAGAAGTTGGTTTCACCTGATTTTATTTGAGTAAATAGTATGCTCACTATCAAGGACAATCAAAATCCTATTAATGTTGCGTTGCGTTGCAAAGTTACTTAAAATATCAAAAGTACACCCCTCCTCCCATCAACCAAGTATTAGCCGAAATTCTATCTCCTAAATTCTGGTAACCTCCAGAAATAAAATATTTTTCTATATGTAGTTGCAATTTTATATCAAAGACAGAAAGACCATCTCCTTGGTCTAGAAATTCGTGGTACCGATAACCCGTATGCAAACTAAATGGTTCTTTAAAAAACCAAGAGAATCCAAGTCCACCACTAATACCCCAATCTGATATATCTAATTCTTCATAACGTGTAAGGCCTAGATCCCACCAAAGATTAAATCGTTGATTTCGTATTCTATTATATTGAAAAGTAAAATTAGAAATCGCAATTTTATTGGATTCTCGAATATTATTTCCATCAAAAATCTGACGGTGATTTAAATCTAAAGTAATCGTTGAAATAGGAGAAAATTGGATCTGTCCAAAACCACCCAAAATGTTTCGTTCGTTGCTTTGAAAAAGTATTTGAGCCTTGGTATTAATTCTTCGACCTTCTTCTCCTAAAGGACGATAACGACCATCATCATAAAGATCATAAGGATATTCGGTGAATTCTGTATCACGGGCGCGAGGTTCGCCCTCAAATCCAAAAAGAAAATTGATTTCATAAAGTAGATCAAAAACAATATCTATTTGTCCATGACTGACTTTGGGCATACTGACAAAACAGACCAATAAGGTAAGGTAGATTAGGTTTTTAATTTTCATAGCTTGAGGTATTTGATACTAAGTTCCAAAATCTAAATTAAGATTCCAAAAAAGACCATACCTTTAACAGGACTTTAAGTAAGTTGACTTGAAAATTTTAACCGCAAGACCAGAAGCAAATGTTGTAAGTATCTCCTTTTCATTGATAATTTTGGCGTTAAAGAGAAAATTGCGATTGAATTTGAATTTATTATTATTAAAAACAGTCCTTAACTAACCTGTCCTCACCCTCCTATTTCAATACCGTTACATCACCACTATAAAATTCTACTTCCCCATCTATAAATCGTATTCTAGCAGTGTATACAAAAACATCTGGATTTACTTCTTTATTTTTAAATACTCCATCCCATCCTGATGCTGGATTATTAGGAGCGAAATTTTGATTAGAAAAAACAATTGCACCCCATCGATTATAAACATTTAATTCTAAAATTTCTGAAGCTTCTTCACTCGTGCTTATAAAAAATGCATCATTAATTCCATCAGCATTTGGAGAAAATACATTCGGAATATAAACTGCTCGATCTTTGATCACTCGAATATTTATTTCATCACGACCAATACATCCCGCCGTATCAATCACGGTCACTCCATAAGTCTCTGAAAAGAAAGGAGTCAGGATTTGCTCCGTACAATTTTCACAATCTACTAAATCTGGTCCATTCCAAATAACGGTATCTAAATTATTTCCAAACACATTTGATTGAAAATCTATGCTAACTGATTCACCCAAATTTATTGTTTCATCTGGCCCTAAACCTACAACTACGGGAGCGGGTGAATTGACCGTAGTTATTTCACTTCCAGTACATCCGTTTTGATCCGTCACTGTTACACCATAATCACCCACAGGCAAATTAAACCAAGCAGTAGTTAATCCACCAACCTGATCCGTAACAGTAAATTCATAAGGAGCCAACCCACCAATTACCGTATCGACAGCCACTACTCCATCATCATCTCCAAAACAAGTCAAATCCGTAGTAATTAATCCTAGTTCAATCGATGGAGGCCCTGTAATTTCTGCGGTTCCGGTAGCGGTACATCCGCGCGTATCCGTTACCGTCACCGTGTACAAACCAGCAGCAACCTCCATTAAATTTGCACCAGTCTGGCCATTAGACCATTGATAGGTTAAAGGCAAATTAGGGGTACCCGTAATTTCAGTTTGTATACTTCCATCCTCCGAATCGGAGCAAGTCAACGAAAATCCATTTGCTAATTGAACCGATGTAAGGGTTACAAAAAAGCTTTCTTCTTCTTCCAATAAAACAACTTCCGTCCACGATAACCCATTAGCAGATACTACGGTGATCGTATAAGATCCTGGTTCTAATCCGTTAATTATTTCTGTATCGCCACGGTCAATTATTTCTAAGGATCCCAAAGGTCCCGTTGTACTCGATTCCCAAGATACCATAAACGGCCCCGTTCCTATATTCACACTGACACTGATATCACCTACGGAATCTTCACAACTAATCGGCATCGTCGTTGCCTCCGCCTCCACTGCACAAAGATTAATATCTAGTAAGGTCGTCTCTGTAATGACAGTACTATCACAGCCCTCAGCTCCCACTAATACGATAGAACTCACGCCTACTTCACTAGGATCACAAGTCGTTTCCGTAAGATTTGTGGTCGTAGCTTCCACTAGAATAGCCGTCGTAGTAATGAGCAAACTATCACAGCCCGCTAGATTAAGAATTGTTTCAGTCGTCATGGTACCCGCTTGTGAAGGATCGCAGGTTGGAATTGTTAAATCTTCAGTTAATGGCGGCGTATAAAC
>JALZUU010000427.1 GCA_023300665.1 Saprospiraceae bacterium
CTTGCACTCACCAAATCTACCGCCGTCAAAGAAATTTATTTGAATAATAATAAACTCACTTCCTTTCCTGCTCAAATTTCAAACATGACAAACTTGTCGTTTTTTAATTTTGAAAACAATCAGATTTCGGAGCTCCCCGAAAGTATATTCGGTATGAAAAAACTGTTTCGCATTTTTACTAAAGGAAATCCACTACCGAAAAAACAGAAAAAGAAACTAGAAAAAACTTTTGGAAAAAGAGTGCGATCTTGATGAGATTTTTAAGATGGAGTTAGGTTTAAAATTTTTTACTGATTGAGATTTTTATAGCTATTATTTGGTCAAGACAACCAATTTTTGATCGTCACTGCTACCTCCTATTAAAAATAGAACCATGAAAAAGTTAATATTGATAGTAATTGGTTGGGTGATAATCACCTTAATAAATTACTACTATACAAACTTCTTTATCTTGTTCTTTATATGGATTGGAATGAGTATTGGGCTATTCGTGATAACGGCTTCCCAATTGATTCAATTATTTAAAGAAAATAAAAAAACTACCTCAATTAGAGTAATAAAGCTAATGGTATTCTCGATTTTATTCTTCTTGACATTTAACCGTTTTATGACGAATCAAGTGATTGAAAATATTGATTGGGAATTAATGAAAGATAGAAGAACAAAAATCGTAAACCAAGTGAAAAAAGGTGAATTAAAACCCAATGTAAACCATAATAATATGGTCTGCAAACTACCTTTTGAATTTCCAGTAGTCTCTAATGGAGGCAATGATATTTTGATTTCGAAGAATGTCGATACTAATACAATGTCTGTTTCATTTTGGATTTTTAGAAATTTTTTTAGTTCACCCTCAACATATTTCACCTATTCTGATGATTTGAGGATGATTCAGGAGATAGAAGATGAGATACTTAAAGACCCTCAAAATAATTGGAAGATAGAAGAAAATTGGTATCGAACTTATGGAGAAGTATTTTACTGAAAAAAAACAGCTATCGACGCTGACGCTAATTATGAAAAAAATATTAACCATCTTAATAGTATTTCTTTTGGTTAACTTAACGGTTAAAGGGCAAACTATGGATACAATCAAAGTCGAGAATACTTTAAATCAAATTATAACTGCCTTAAAAGGAAAATCATTTATCGACTTTAAAAAAGTACTTTTTGAAAAAGAAAATTACTTAGATTTAGCTAAAAAAATAAGCGGAAGGCCAATTATTGAAAGCTCTGAATTAGATAAATCCTTTCAATCCTTAGATTTACAGATTGAAAAAATATTTCTGGAAATCATTAAAAAAGGAGAAGATAAAGGATTGATTTGGGCAAACATTACTTTTGATGGATATGTATTCAATAGTGAAGAATTGGCAATTGGAAACGAGATTAAAGATAAAGGTTTTTTAGTTGATAATCATATCAGAATAAGTGATGGAGACAAAATATTTACCATTATCGGCATTCAACTAATTCTTTTTAATAATGAATACAAAGTTAAAGGTGATGAAATAAGAGGGATCTTTGAAATAGACTTAAACGTGTATGTTCCAGCAGATGATATGTATTTAGATGAAATGGAAGAGAATGGATATTGAACAAAAATTACCTATCTCTTCTTAGCCCCAGTAGCTTTGCGAAACCCGCGCATAAGCAAAGCGCTAGGCTAGGTTTCTTAAAGCGGAATTAAACCAGCCAACTAAGAAAAAACAAAATAGTCCCTTAATTTATCACGCACTCAATAAAAACAAAAGAAAAAGACCTAAAATTGAGAAAGATATTATATCTTTAATGTCGATTAAAAATAAAAAAATATGATCCGTTTTTATACCCCCATATTATTATTACAGATGTTTTGTTTATATCATGCCTATACTTCAAATACGGAGAGAAAATGGTTTTGGATAATTATTATTTTTCCAGTCATAGGAAGTCTAATTTATCTTTATGATACGTTTTATACTAAAAGAAATATTGATAATTTATCCGAAGGTGTAAAAAATGCTTTTATCGGTAATTATAAAATTGATAAACTAGAAAAGCAGTTAAAATATTCTGATACTGTTTCAAATAAAATAGAACTAGCGGATGAACATGCGCTAGTAGGAAATTATGATAGAGCATTGACTTTATATAAGTCTTGTTTAAATGGTGTTCATAAGGATGATTCTAAATTATTGATTCGAATAATGAATAATAGTTATCTACAAAAAGACTATAAATCAGCCATACATTACGGAGAACAAATAGTCGATGAAAAAGTATTTAATAATTCAGAAGAAAAATTAGCGTTAGCATGGTCTTATTATCATGATGAAAATTTTGATTTAGCGGAAGAGAAGTTTAAAGAAATGGATATCAGATTTTCAAATTATAAACAAAGGCTTGCGTATTCAAACTTTCTAAAGTTAACTAGTCGACCCGATGAATGTAGTTCGAAATTACAAAATTTGATTGATGAAATAGATTCTATGGATAATTACGAAAAGAGATCTAAAAAGAAGATTTACAAGGAAATCAAGAATATGTCTCATCAATTATCCACTTAATTTTATCACCTATCTCAAAAGGAAGAGGTACTGTTTTTTTGAGAACCGAAAAGCTGCTTATCTTTATTGATAGAATAAAAATTAATTCTAACCTTCGGAACTAAATTCTCAGAGGAAAAGTTATGATCTAGAAATAAACTTTTTCAAAATGAGAAATTATAAATTAGAAAGACTCCAAAATGGAGAAACTTTTGAGACGAGTGAAAAAGGGAATTCGATGACCCCAATTTTAAAGTCTAGACAAAAACACCTCTTAGCACCAATCACCTTAGATAAAGTAGCCGTTGGAGACGTAGTATACTGTAAGGTCAAAGGAAACTTCTACACCCATCTTGTTAAAGCCATCAACGATAAACGAGGCGTCCAAATTGGAAACAACCATGGACATATTAATGGCTGGACCAAACAGGTATATGGCAAAGTAATTAAGTTTTTATAAGATAGCCAGTTTGATTTTAAAATATCCAGCTTAATCAAATTCCTCCATTCTACGCTCCGCTCATGCTGAGACAGTCCCTAATGCATTTGGGTGCTCGTGCCTTGCTTGCGGGCTAAAGGAAAACCAACCTACGAATATATTTTTCAGAACCGTCTCTCTAAGTTTCCGTCCAAACCTTCTTCTCATACTACTGGACATTTGCGGGCTTGTGGCTACTCTCCGGCGGTACTGCCGGAGCTGGGAGGCAGCAAATGGAAGAAATGTCCAGTAGTATGCCTTCTTCTATTAAAGCAGATTGAGTTTGTCTTTGTCCTTGCTATTGCAAATTCACCTAAAAAACGCCCATAAAGCAAGCCTCCTTCCAAATTAATTATTTAATACCATATATTTATGATCATTAGGTTTGATATCCTTTTGATAGAAATAATCCAAGTACAACTTCATTATTAAAAACCATGAATATAGAATTATAGATAGGATGATAAACAATAGATGGGCTTAGAAAATAAAACAAAAAATTGGTATATAAAATACATTTGCTTTATTGCCATTGTATTAACGATTTGGTCATACGTACTTTTTTCAAATAAACTCTGGTTTCTATTTGAATCAAATTGGTTTATTTCTGTAACCATGCTATTTGGTTCTTTTATCGCTGGAGCTACTAGTGAAGGTGGAGGAGCGGTGGTATTTCCAATAATGACCTTATGCTATAAAATTTCGCCTTTAGTAGCGAGAGATTTTTCTTTGATGATTCAATCGGTTGGAATGATGTCGGCTGCATTAGTGATCGTGCTGACTAAGATTGATATATTGAAAAAAATTATTGTTTGTGCTTCCATCGGTAGTTTTTTCGGTATCCCTTTTGGTTTGGAAATATCCTATCATATGGAGCCAGCCATTGTAAAGTTCTTTTTTGTAAGCCTTTGGATGGGATTTATTAATGTTTTAATTTTTGTAAAAAATAACAACAATTCTAATCAGATAAGTTCACTTTCTCTAAAGTCAAAAAATCAAATCCTGGTAGCGATCGCGCTAGGATTTCTTGGAGGGGTAATCACTGGAATATTGGGTAGTGGAATAGATATTTTAATTTTCGCCTATGTTGTTTTAAGGCATGGAGTATCTGAAAAAATTGCTACCCCTACCTCCGTAGTCCTAATGGCTATAAACTCTGTTTTTGGTGTTTTCTGGCTAAATTCTGCTTTGTTTCAAGGAGTGGATCCTCAAGCATTCGAATATTTTATGGTTTCCGTACCGATCGTGATTTTAGGAGCCCCTTTTGGCGCTATTTTTATTACCAAAAAGTCTAAGGAGTTTATTAAAAAGTTTTTGATAATATCAATCACCATCCAATTTATTACCGCTTTATTTATTATTCAACACACAATTCTTTCAATTTCTATTGGTATTACTACCCTAATTATTAGTACTATCTTTTTTAATAAAATGAAGAAGGATTCAAATTTTGAAGAAATGGAAAGGAGTTCCTAAATTTTAGTAATTTCACCAATTGAATGGGGACGTTAAAAAAGGGTAGTCACCGCTTATCAACATAGATGCTATTGAAGAGATTATTGAATATGTAAAGAGCGTCTTAAGCACCTTCATTAATTGTTAGCTTAATAAAAAAGAATGAAATCGATTTTAGTAGTAAGTATTTTATTATCAATGGTTCAAATAGGACTAACACAAAATCAACCACCTATTGATCAATATTCACAAAAAGGAAAGCTTTACTTTTATTGGGGGTGGAACTGGAGTTCTTATACTAATTCTGATATAAAATTTAGCGGTTCAGATTATGATTTTGAACTAAAAAATGTAGTGGCAAAAGATCGACAATCAGCCTTTTCAATTGATAAATACTTTAATCCGGCTAATATGACTATCCCTCAATATAATTTTAGAATAGGCTATTTTCTAAAAGATAATTGGGATATTTCTTTTGGAATAGATCACATGAAATATGTCGTTCAAGCGGATCAAGACGTAAAAATTTCAGGCGTTATTGATACTCCTAATACCATCTATAGCGGTACGTATTCGAACGATTTAATATCAATTAAAGATGATTTTTTAACATTCGAACACTCGGATGGTTTGAATTATGTAAACTTTGAATTAAGAAGATTCGATAAGCTGGTGGATTTAAATAAAATTAAAATAAATTTGACCGAAGGTTTCGGAATAGGTGCCTTGTTGCCAGGAACAAAAACAACGCTACTAAACAAACGTAAATATGATGAATTTCATTTATCAGGATTTGGTCTTAGCTCCGTGGTTGGAATTAATCTGTCGTTTTTTGATGCCTTCTTTATCCAATCTGAAATCAAAGGAGGTTACATCAATATGCCTAGTATCAGAACGACCAATTCTGTATCTGATAAAGCCAGCCAATCCTTCTTTTTTGCTCAATACAATATCGTTTTAGGAGGAACCTTTCAAATCAAAAATAAAGTCAAAAAGTAAAAAGGGTATAACTCCTTAAGCCTCTCCTTATACGACGCTTGCTTCTCTAGCAAAGGAGTAGATGGGCTCGAATTTCTTTTCTTGTAACCAAAATTTAATTGTATCTTTATGTTTTTTAATTGTTAGGATTGAGGTTAAATAACTTCAAACCACCTAATACAATACAAAATATTTTTCAAATCGTTAAATCTAACCAAACTCAACTGAAATGAAAAAGAATTTACTTTTGATAATATTGTCTACGATAATTTTAATAAGTTGTCAAAAAAGCGATGAAGACCTAATAACACCAAAAGAGTGTTATGTACAAATTGGAAATAATTGGGAATTAATTTTGTTAGATAATCCTCCAACATTTTTGGATGGTGGAGAAATTGGATTTGGGCAGAAGGTGACAATGCAAATTAAATATCCGAGTTATGCAAGAGAAAATGGTTATGAAGGCGATGCAATTATTAGATACGAAATAACTAAAAATGGTTCGGTTGAAAATGTTAGTATTTTTCAAGATCCAGGTGGAGGAATTGGAGAAGAGACGAAAAGAGTTGTAGAAATTATAACTCAGGGAACAGTTTTTTCACAAGGAACTTTGACAGACGCTCCGGTAAGAGTGAGAAAAGATTTTAAATTAAATTTCTGTTTAAAGTAAAACACTTTAAAGCCTGTGTGGAGCCAAGTATACCTGTCTATATTTGGCAGACGCCAGTCATATCAGGAATACAGACCGTTCCATTTGATAAATTGAATCAAATAAAGATTAGTTGAAAAACTAACCTAAAAAAAGAAAACAAACCGTAAATAACTCAGCTACCTACCAATTCACGGAGTACTCAAAACCATAGGACAAAGCTAAAAGAAAGCCCCAGTAGCTTTGCGAAACCT